>NZ_JBHNPV010000033.1:0-15747 GCF_059082735.1 Actinotignum sp. usb-actsch-rep-73
CCGTCTTTCATTTTGAACCTGGTTGACCCTACAGAAGGCTTAAAACCATTAGAAGCATCAACCTGAACTTCACTGATCGTCTCAGCAGCCCCAATATTCTCGTCAGTGACCGCCTGGCCTTCAGGGAAAAACACAAGCTTCTGCGTAAACGTCAGCTCGTCACCCTTAAACCCAGCCTTACCAGTGAAGTTCGGGTGGGACTCAGGCATTTCGGTGACGAACATGTCGTCGACAAGGTACGAGCCCGACTTGGTGGTACGAACCGACAAACTAGTATCCACATTCGTCTTGAAACGATATGACAGGGTTTCATCACCCAGCCCGAACTGGTCGTGCCAGTCGGCGTGCACCAATTCCTTAATGTCAATCGCCGGGTCACCAATCGTGCCAGGCTGAGTATCCTTGACAACCTTCCACACCCACGTGTAAAACCCAGGAGCTAAACCAGTCACATCAACATTGACACTATGCTCACCAGGACCGGTAGCAGTAAACGACGCAGTCGCAACCACATGAGCGTCTGCGGGAACCTCATCACGGGGGTCTACCGGCTCTTCGCCCAACGCATAGGCAGTGCCCTCATACACAACCGGAACCGGCTGACCGTCAATTTCAAGCCACTTGCCATCACCATAATTCGGGTCAGCACTGGCAGTGATCGTATCCGACAACGTCGTAGAGTCAATCACCTTAGAGGTGCCCACATTGGACGTAGCAATCGGCTGAAAATCAAAAATCACCTCAAACGACGGCCCCGCAACCGTCTCAGAACGACCCTTGTCCTGATCAAACCAGATCACATCCTGGCGACCACCACCAGGCGACGCGTAACCAAGCGCAGAAGCACCCAAGTCTGCGTAATCAACATGATAGGAAACCGTGCCGTTCGCGGTTGAACGCCACTGAATACCACCAACCGGCGCAGACGCAGTTGTTCCCGTATATGTGTTCGTCCCACTCGCTTCAAAGACAGCCGGGCCATTCAAAGTGATAGTGAACGGCTTACCCGCAACATACGCATTAGCGCCATTCTTCACACCAATACCGTCAATAGTGCCAAAGCGCATACGCTCACCCGTCACGCTACCAGCCTGCCAGCCAACGACACCCGATGCTTTTGCTTCAGCAACCATCTGGCGAGCACGGTTTTGAACGTTTTGGGGAACGGAAGCAAGAAGCGTATTCACGTTCGCCTGAGCATTACGCGAGTTCTCAAAATTCACGTGAGCAAGGAAAGCTGTTGCAGCCGCATCGACGTCAGTATTGGAAAACTCAAGCGACGTTGGCGTGTACCACTTCATGATGTACGCCATCTGCGGAATATCGACGCTGAGATCAGCCGGACGAGAAAGCGATGGCTGAACCGTCAACTGACTGGGCGATACGACCACCTCTGCTGCAGGATTGACCGCGTCAGCCTGAATACACAAACCAGGGACAGGCTGGCCGGTGTAGGGAATCCACGTTCCCAGCCAGCCAGACAGGCCGTTAATCGGCACGCCACGCACCCACGACCCCGCAGCAAGCGAAGCAGGAGACGCAGCAATCAACGAGGCACACACAACCACCATCGCTGCAAGGCAGGCTAAGATAGACCTCAGCCGTGAGTAGTGTGCCACCCTAGGCACAGAAGAATCCACCATCATCAAAATTCCTTTCGCGAGATGGGAATACATGTGGAACCCACCAACTAGGCGATCAGCTTTCCTAGGGCATGGAGCGCCCAGTTGGCAGGAGTCTTACTGAGCTACAGCACACTACTCACGGTGCTGCGCTTGAAATTCAGAGCGATTCACGGAATGACCGTTTCTGTTGTTTGATAGTGACCATTTGAATCGGGTTGAATCTGGTGATGCCGCCAACCGTCAGGGTCATACACATACTCCGGATAGTTATGGTTGTACCAATATCCCGAACTTCCAAGATCAGTGGAAGATCCGCCCGAATAATCTGACGGCGAGCCACCACCCGTGTAAGCGCCACCGGAGTAGTCGTAAGAAGAACCGCTATAGGACGCTCCCCCACCAGCCGAGGTAGAGCTTGCCTGAGCTTGCGCGTCCTGAGCCTGCTGCCAGGCAGTCTGGTCGTCACTGACTGCCTTACTCTTCGCGTTGAGATCTTCGATCCCGCTAGCAATCTCGGCAGTCTTTGCTTTTACCTCTTCACGCCCGCCCTCAACCGAAGAAGATTGAGTCTCATCGCTAGTTTCATCAGTGGACGGAAGTAGATTCGTCAGTGAATCAATCGCGGTCGCAAGCGCGTCGCGCAGACTGTTGTCGTTGACTTTCCCGTCCGACCCGTCAAGCACCCCTTGTGCCGAACTCAAAGCGGATTGTGCGTCAGCGACCGCTTGGTCGAAAGCTGTCATAGCACAAGTGTTGAGCTCCGTTTCAACCGCGTCAGTTGCAGTTTTCAACGAGTCAAGAATCGACACGGTATTGGCTGTCTCAGCCTCAAGCTCTTCAGCCATTGCAACAAGAGTTGCCCGATCAGCAGGCGTGGTAGGCTTACTCAAATCAAGAGCACTAGCGCGCGAAAGAGCATCATCGACAGACTCAATCATCGCAGGCGCAATGACCGGAGTATCCCCTGATGCCTCGTTCAGGGCATTCGCTTCATCACGAACTGCCTGAGCGTGAGCTACTGCTTCACTCAAGACTGTTGCTTGCCCCGAGTTTGCCTCTACAGCCGAAGCGAAAGCAAGTGAGGCTTGATGGGTCTGATACGTATTCACACCCGCCCACGAACCGCCACCCACAGCCACCAACGCTAAAGCAACAAGCGGAGCGACCACACGAGGCCGACGCCACCACGCACACGCCACCTCGCCAGGAACAGTCCCTTCAGAATCCTTCATCGCATTCAGCTCTGTTTCATCACTCATTGTCGGACGCACCTTCCCGAACAACCGTTAGACACCAACAAGACTAAAACAGCAAACGCCCCAAGGAACGGTTTGTGTGCGCACATGCCAGTCACCGAGAGCATCACTCACACCGCCACCACAAAACCAGACAAGGGAACACCCTCAAAAGGGCGAGGCAATTCCCCCTCCTCATCTTGAACAGCCCGCGGCTGCAACAAAGCTTCAATGTCGCGTCGATAAAACATCACTCTGCCGTTCGGCAGAGCCAAATGAGGCAACTTTCCGATTTTTGCCCAGCGTTGAAAGGTCCTGGGAGTACCAAGATTCGTCAGTTCAGAAGCCTCCCTAGGGGTGAGCAAATCTGCACGACTAGACATTTTATGACTACTCATGCCTATATGATGCCAAAGTACTTAATTTTCGTCAAGCGCCAGAGTTGTCGCTCTGCGACTACTTAGGTATATTAGGAGCATGTCAGATACGCTAATCACAGCAAACTACACGGTAAACGAAGCCATTGGCTCCATCGTGAACCAGTATCTTTTCGACCGGCGACTAACAAAAACTCGCCTGGCGAGCGCTCTTGGTATCGCCCAAACAAACGCCTCAAAAAAGGTGCGCGGAAACGTCGGCTGGAGCGCTGAAGACCTCATCGAAACAGCAGATCTCCTCGAAGTTGAGGTTCAAGACCTGCTACCCACCCCCGATGGTCACGGCGGATGGATCCCTGCCTCATTCAAGCCGGGGCACCGTGCCCCCGCCTACGAAAAAGTGCCCCAAGTCGGGCTTGAACCGACGACCGACGGATTATGAGTCCGTTGCTCTGACCGACTGAGCTATTGGGGCTCTTAAAGGCTACCATCTCAAGATGCCGCCTTCAGTTCACGCCCGCTCGCGCGGCTCGGCGCTTTCACTTGCATCCCTCGCCCGGGAACGAGTTTCGCTATGAAGTCCGCGTTTCTCTCATTGACGAGGCCACGCACTTCCGCTCGCACCAGTTCACTGCCGGATTCCGGCTGGCCTCCTGGACGCCCCCCCTTACGTCAGTGTTGATGAGCTTTACCGGGCCGTAGATGATTACATCTTCTGGTACAACAACACCCGGCTTCAAAATGATTCAAGGGCCTGACCCCGATGCAATATCGGAATCAGACCCTTGAGAGCCTAACCACCTAGAATTAAACCAGTCCAACTTTCGGGGGCTAGTTCAGGTCTGTGGTCACTGAGCTTTGGGGCTCTCGCACATACGCCCCGAGCGCCGGCGAATCCGGACGGGTGGACGAGAAGTCGTCATATTTCATTGGCGGGGTTGCCTGATAATGGGAAAGCAGCGTGATTGGTTTTTAGCCTGCGTGCTGTAGCACAAAACACTAGGAGGAGCGGGAATGTTGTACGTCGAAGCCATGGTGTTATGCCTAGTGTTTTGGCTGACGTGCTTCCTAGGTACTGGCACGGACGTAAAGAATGCTCGGAGCTTGTCCTCCTACCCAAGCGAAGCACAAGACGCAGTACACGGCAGGCCTGAGATTACAGATAACGCTGGAAAGAAAACCTCCCCAGTGCTCTCTTTCCTTTCCAGTCTTCCGGTGTTCAGCGTGGTTCTTTTCCTGGCGGGCTTGCCGGTAAAACAAGCAGGCTTTACCGGCAACTTTCTGAATGTTCTGTTTTTAGGGCAGGCACTGAATCTGTTCGATTTGCTGGTGATTGACCTTCTCTGGTGGAGACATTCCAAGCGAATACGTTTCACCGGCACGAAGAACAACCCCGAGCTTTACCGTAATCCACGTAAACATCTGGCAGCGTTCGCCCGGGGAACCCTCCTGTTCACCCTCGTCGCCGTCCTAGATGGCTGGCTCCTATCCTTGCTCTAATCCTTCCGGTAATAAGAGCATTCATACCCGTCAGCAGCGAGGGGCAGGCCGGCAGCCCAACCAGGTAAAACGCACATGAATTGGCAGCCTGGGTCACGGTGAAGCTGGAACCGATGGGTTCGTCGATGACAATCTCATCATGGACACGCATGACAATCCGATGCCCCGCACGGGCGACGAACCCCATCGCGTGGACAAGCAGATCTCGAGCTGTGGCTTGCACGATGTTCTCAACGAGTTTCCCTCCGTAGGTCTCCAACCGACCCCACTTCCTGCCCGTGGTGACACCACTGTAGGTGATTGACGTGCCGCCCCAACGGTTCTCACCCAGACGCGGCTTCACATACGCCAGCCTGCGCCCAGAGGGGAGGGTGATGAACAAGATGCCAGACTCGACCGAGAAGCGAAGGTTGCGCAGCCGGACGGTTCGGCGGGTGGTGATCGTCCAGGTGGAGACGTTCGAACTCCTGGGCTGGAAGATCGTCACCGCCACTTCGGCGATGTCATACAGTGACCCGAACGCGTGCAGAGCGCCCAGCGCATAGAGCATCAACTGCGGATTACGCTCAGCCTCAGCCAACACGCCTTGCCCGTATTTGAGATCGATGATCTGCAAGGTGGGGTCGGCGATGATCACGCAATCCCCGGTGCCGACCCCTCCCGGCACGACGTGCGAGAAGTCGAGGCGTTGCTCAATCAAGACCTGCGGATCACCACAGGCCTCCTCAGCTAACGAGATGTGTTCTTGGACGTAAGCGACATAATCATCCGTGAGAGTTTCCATCTCGTCATCGATCCAGGTCTATTCGGGTTTGAAGCCCGGTGCTCAGTGGAGGGCGTGGCGGAGCTTCCACTCCGCCAGGGCGTGTGCGGTGGTGCCCTGCTCGGCAGCATCCGACGTGGAGCCGGGTTCACCGGATTCGAGCACCGCCGACGGCGTGCGTTCAGCCACCGATGCGCACCCGACGCCGAGAGCAGTAGGCGGCGGCTCGGGCGCACCTGCCGCATCGACGCCGCTCAGTCAATCCGTGGTTCGGGCAGTGTTCGAGGATTCGAACCAGTACATGAAGGACGGCATCCTCATCCGTCAACTCGTTAACCTGATCGACGAGATTGACTTCGAGGACTATACAGACCGGCATGCTTTCGGCGAGATCTACGAGACCTTGCTGAAAGAACTCCAAAGCGCGGGCAGCTCAGGTGAGTACTACACGCCGCGCGCGGTCACCGACTTCATGATCGAAATGATCAACCCCAGGATCGGAGAGACCGTCGCGGACTTCGCAGCCGGAACAGCCGGGTTCCTCACCTCAACGCTCAAACACCTCGACGAACAGGTCGAAAGCGTCGAAGACCACGAGGCATACCGCTCCAGCGTTTACGGCATTGAGAAGAAGCCAATGCCGTACCTACTTGGCGTGACCAACCTACTGTTACACGACGTCGACCAGCCCCAGTTCATTCACGGCAACTCACTCGAACGCAACGTGCGCGACTTCAAAGACAGCGAGAAGTTCGATGTCGTCACCATGAAACCCGCCCTACGGCGGCACCGAGCAAGAATCGGTCAAAGCGAACTTTCCGCAAGCCTTCCGTTCCTCTGAAACCGCAGACCTATTCATCGCGCTCATCACCTACCGGCTCAAACGACACGGAAGAGCCGGGGTTGTGCTGCCCGACGGGTTCCTCTTCGGCAACGACGGCGCAAAACTCGCACTGAAGGAACGGCTCCTCAAGGAGTTCAACCTCCACACCATCATCCGCCTGCCGGGCTCTGTGTTCTCGCCCTACACCTCAATCGCCACCAACCTCCTGTTCTTCGACAACACAGGTACAACCAAGGAGACCTGGTACTACCGAGTAGACCTCCCCGAAGGCTACAAAGCGTTCTCCAAGACCAGACCAATGCTGAGGGAACACCTGGCCGACGCCGCTGAGTGGTGGATGGATCGCCGAGAGATCGAAGACGCAGACGGCAACCCCAAGGCCCAACGGTTCACCGCCGATCAACTTATCGAGGGCGGTTACAACCTTGATCTCTGCGGCTTCCCGCAACAAACAACCGTCGTGCTCAGCCCAGAAGAAACAATCGCTGATTACAAGACCAAACGAGCCGAACTCGACGCGCAAATCGACGCCAAGATCGCCCAAATCGAAGCGCTCCTGGCGGTGACCGAATGATAGCCGACCGCCTCCGCGCTGCCATCCTCCAAGCCGCCATCAGCGGCAAACTCACAGACCAACGCCCAGAAGACGGCACCGCCACAGAACTCCTTGAACAGATTAAGGCAGAACGCGCCGCACTGGTCAAAGCGAAGAAACTCAAGAAGCAGAAGTCACTTCCACCTGTCAGCGCAGATGAGCAAACATTTGCTCTGCCTGAGAGCTGGGCTTGGGCAAGAGTGGCGAATATTGGTTCCGTGGTCGGGGGCGGGACACCGAAAACGACTGTCAGCAGCTATTGGGGTGGTGACACTCCTTGGATCACTCCCGCTGATCTCGGCAAACTCTCCGGGCGATACGTGTCCGGCGGCTCACGGACTATAACGGCCAAGGGACTCTCTGAGTCAAGTGCCCGTTTACTTCCAGCACGCTCCGTGGTTATGTCCAGTCGTGCTCCGATTGGTCACCTGGCAATTGCCGAACAAGATTTGGCTACCAACCAGGAGTGTAAATCCATCGTGCTGCACATGCCATCGCAAGCCGAGTATGTGTATTTTGCACTGCTCGCGAGTGTCCCGATGATCAGTAAGCTCGGTACAGGCACGACGTTCAAGGAAATCTCAGGGGCGACCTTTGGCACTGTGTCGATTCCGCTCCCACCGCTTGCCGAGCAGGAGCGGATTGTCGCCAAGCTTGACGAGGTTCTGCCGCTCATTGACCAACTTGCTGAACTTGAGAGAGAGTATCTAGACCGCGAGTTCGCCAAAGCAATCGAACGCGCGATCCTCCAAGCCGCCATCAGCGGCAAACTCACCAAGCAGCACCCCGAAGACGGCACCGCCGCCGAACTCCTCGAAACCATCACAACTGAACGCCAACAACTCGAAAAGGAGGGCAAAATCAAGAAGCAGAAGCCACTGCCACCAGTGGACAAAGAAGACGAGCCCTTCGACCTGCCAGATAGTTGGATTTGGTCGCGTCTAGGCCGCGTGTTCAACATGCAGGCGGGGAAGAACGTCGCCGTTGGCAACATTTCTGAAGTTGGCGAGTACCCGTGCTACGGAGGTAACGGGATCAGGGGTTACGTGGCCGACTACAACAGAGATGGAACCTACCCGCTCATCGGTCGTCAAGGCGCTCTTTGCGGCAATATCAATGTGGCTTCGGGGCGCTTTTTCGCGACTGAGCATGCGGTAGTAGTCGAGACATTCGGGCATACATCTCCCACTTGGGCGGCTATAGCATTAGAGCAACTGAATTTGAATCAGTACGCCACCGCAACAGCACAACCTGGACTCTCAGTCGAGAAGCTGAAAGTAGTACCCGTTCCAGTACCGCCTGTGGATGAGCAGGAGCGCATTGCTGCCAAGCTCGACCGAGCGCTACCCCTGGCGCGAGACATTGGGGAGTTAGTGTCGTGATAACCAAGGTTCACATCCGGGGCTTTCGTTGTTTCAAGGAGCTTGTCCTCACACCAGCTGAGATGACGCAAAGTTCGGGTTTCGAAGATCAGACTGCACCGCCTGAAGCGGTATAGGTGGGCGTTGCGCAGATACTCTGCTCGCCAGCGACTACTGGCAGGAGGCGAGAAGGCGATGGGTGACGAAAACCGATTGTTTCGACAATTCGAAGCGAATCTCCGCATGACTCCGGCGACAGTCAGCGTGGTGCGCAATCGATATCATGCCATCACGCGACGCATCAATGTGGACTTCTGGGGAACGTCCTCAGACACAGATCACTCCTGGTACGCCGGGTCATATGGTCGCGGTACAGCGATCTCGACGAGTGATATCGATATTCTCGTGGAGCTACCGCCCGGTGAATACAACAACGCTTGGGCGCGATCCCTGTTTGGTGGGAACGGGCCATCCGAGCTACTCCAAAAGGTGAAACGAAGTCTCAGTGCGACCTATCCCCAAACCAAGCTGCGTGGGGACGGACAAGTCGTCGTCGCCGAGTTCACAGATGGAGTTCGATTCGAGATAGTCCCCGTGTTTCGGGCGGAAACGCCCGGCACGTACCGTTACCCAGACACGCATGACGGCGGTTCTTGGCCAACAATGAACCCGCGCCGTGAGCTGGAAGTGTTCAATGGCCTGAGCAAGGATCACCCAGGTGGCCTGAAGAAGTTCTGCCGGATGCTTAGGGCGTGGAACAAACAGGGGCAGTACTTCAGCGGGCAGGCACTGGACGCAATGGCGTTCGAATACTGGGAACAGAGCCAGTGGGCTGACAACCTGCCATACCTATATTTCGACTGGCACGCCAGAGACTTCTTCGAATACTGGAAGAACGAGTTTGCCCGTGGTGGCGTTGTTGTAGCTCCGGGTACACGTCGACGAATTGACGCATTTGCTCCACCTCCTATGGTGGATCTTCTAGCGCTTTACGCGGACAATGCCAAGACTGCGATTGATGCGACGGACACATGCCAAGCAACAGAGTTTTGGAGGCTGATCTTCGATGACCGATTCCCGAAGTCCTGAACGCGACAGACTGTATTCCCAGCTCGAGAACGAGTATGGGAATGTGGTCTACTCTCACGCCGCGCAGGAAGAACAGCGTACGAGGCTTGCGCGCTCGGAGCGGAGAATCAAGACTTTCCAAATCATTCTTTCTGCGGCTTCAACTGCTGGCATCGTTGGTATCTTTGTGACGCAGCAGCAATGGGCGACGGTAGCTACGGGACTACTCACTTTCGCGCTCCTTGCGCTTAACTCGTATAGCTTTCGGTTCGAACTGGGAACGCAAATAGCGAACCATCAGAAGGCTGCCGATCAACTTTGGTATCTCCAGCGGCAGTACTTGGCTTGTTTGACTGACTTCAACTCGATGAGTGATGAGGAAGTCCGCAAGGAAAGAGACAGGCTTGTAGAACAAACCAAATCGATCTATACATCCATTCCCAGGACAGATAACAAGAGCTTTAACATTGCACGTGCCCGACTTCAGAAGGAAGGGCTGAAAGAGTTCAGTCGTGAAGAGCTAAACCGGTTGCTGCCCGAAGGGCTGCGGCAGTGACCTCGCAGAACCATTTGGCGCGACGAACACCTTTTGGCGGAATGCCCGTTGGCACTGGCTTCGTTGGTGCAGGCGATACCTTGGCGACGCTCATCAATGCTGGCTACAGCTACCAACAAGTACAAAACCGAGTCAACCAAATCCTTGGCTAACCAGCCGAGGACAACAACTGAATATCGCATTGACTAAGAGCCGCTCTGGCGAGACCTCACCGTCTTGCTGGGATGGCTCTTTTTGCTTTCTACCCGTCCGGTTCGCCTCCATCTGCTGATATCAAATCCGGGCACACCACATTGTTGCACTCACGATAATCTAATGTTTGCCACCATGATTCTTTATTTTATCTAAGGCCGTGTAAAAACAGTACTGTCACGCTTCGCTCCTTACATCACTATCCAATTTCCATTTCGTTGACTGCAAAAGGCGAATCATTCCTACAGTTCCTTTCCAGCATAGAATTCCTAAGAAAAAGAAAACAACCGCCAATAACAATCCTACCAAAAGAGCAGGAATCCCTTTTAATTCGTACATGAAAAAAACAAATTGCATCTTATCAATAAGCGGAAAATGCAGGAAGCCTTTAAGCAATCCCATTACTCCAGCAAGAACGCTGACGCCACACGAAAAGAAGAACGAAACCGAAAATATAGCTAATGTAGGAATCAGCGAAACCCACGCTAATGAAGCAAAAGAGTAGAATCCTAAAGCCATCATAAAATGTCTGAATGAAAAATTTTTATTCTCGACAATAGCCTTGCCAAGGTAGCTTAATGCGAAGTCCTTTGCCGGTCCCATTTCCGCAATAATATCGTTTTCTGTCTGCCCCTGTTCCATGCGCTCATAAAATGAACTCTTGAGTTCACTTAAAATGTCAGTCTTTTCGAAAGCGGGCATATATTTTAAATGTTTGTCTACCTGCGACAAATATTTCTCTAATGCAATATTGTTTGACTTGTTTCCCATTTTTATAATTCTTTCCTTAGCTTAGAAATATCTTTCATCAGTGTCTTCCAGTCACTGTTCAACTCATCAAGATAGGAACATCCTGATTCAGTTATTCGATAATACTTTCTCGGTGGCACACCGTCATCCGTGTTCTGCCAATACGATTCAAGATATCCATTCTTTAATAATCGTCGTAGCAATGGATAAACCGTGTTTTCTTTTGTTTTAAGCAAAGGGTAATTATCTAATGTTTGTATCAAGTCATATCCGTATCTGTCCCCATCTTTGATCAGGAGAAGAATGGCATATTCAAGTGTTCCTCTTTTAATTTGCGAAATCCATTCTTCATTCATCAACTCCATCACCTTTCGTCAAATACAGCGCTACTGCGCCTTGACAAGTATAGTGTACTACACAGTATAGACGTTGTAAATAGTATCATCTGCATAACAAAAAACACCCGACCGTAGCCGAGCGCCTTGAACATTTGTATTCTGTTATGCCCGTATCTTCGTGCCGTCCAGGAAAGTGACCGTAATTGCCTTGTCTCTACCCACCGGAGAGTCAAACACCGCGACTTTTCCGCAACCGAATGCCCCGCCTCCATAGCCGGATCCCAACACGCAACCTACATGGCTAGAGCCATCTACTGGTACGACCAAATCAGCGGAAACAAACCCCAGGCATCATCTGCCGGTAAACCAGATATTGAAGCACTAGCCAACCCAGTTATCCGCGGCGAATATGGCAACGGAGACCAGCGACGCGCACGCCTAGGTAGCCTCTACGACGCTGTGCAACGCAGAGTTAACGAAAACTCGGGGAAGGATCTGCACCGATCGCACCCAATATTGATGCCTTGGCAGACGCCGCGATTCGAGGAGACTACGGCAACGGCGCTACCCGCCGGGCGCGCCTGGGAAATCTTTACAACCAGGTACAAGCCCGAGTGAACCAAATCCTTAGCTAAAAAGCTGAGGTTAATAACTGAATGCTATATCGAACAAAGAGCCGCCTCAGCGAGATTTCACCGTCTTGCGGAGGCGGCTCTTTTTGTTTTCCCTGTTTATATTTTGTGCTTATCGAAGCCCTCCTTATAGGAGGAACAAGCGATGATTGACCCGATTCAAAAAGAGGCGATAGTAAAACTCAACCAGCACGGGATGACTGTGCCGATGATTGCGCGGGTTCTTGGGCTAGAGCCAAGCAGTGTTCGCAGTCATCTGACACGCAATCCCCATCAACACCCACAAAACCAAGGTATGGAGGATGGTCGGTGGTGTCGTTGGTGCGGTGACCCCATAGCGACTCAAGCGACTGGCAGACCTGCATCTTTTTGCTGCAGCGAGCATAGGCGGGCTTGGTGGGCGGCACATCCCGAAGAGAAAAACCGTGACGCCACCTACACCTTCACCTGTATCGGCTGTGGCACCACGTTCACCGCGTATGGGAATAAGCATCGACGCTACTGCCGCCATGAATGCTACGTAGCTCATCGGAGCAAGAAATGCCCGCGATGAGCGCACCCCAGTTTGCTCGGGAAGCCACCTACCGGGCCACCATGCTGGCCGCCACGAAAGCAGCCGAGGCAGGGATACTCACCGATACAGATGTGAGCCGCATTCGAGGTGGGCTGATAGCCCGCAATCTTCCTCCGATTGGGCAACTGCACGCAACGCTCGTACTGGATAAAACCCGCGCACAGAGTGATATATAGACACACCGAACTTGATACAAGGAGACGCGCATGAAAATCCGCAAACTACCACCCACAAACCCGCCCAGCTACAGATCACGAGAGTGGCGGCGTATGTGCGAGTCTCACGCGAATCCGAGCGCCTCACTCACTCGTTCTCTGCCCAAGTTTCTTACTACAACCAGCTCATCAGCTCAACGCCAGGCTGGGAGTATGCCGGAGTGTATTCTGACTATGCCGCGACGGGTACCAGCACCACAAGGCGTGGCGAGTTCAACCAGATGATTGAACAAGCACTCGCAGGAAGTATCGACATTATTCTCACCAAATCGATTAGCAGGTTTGCCCGTAACACCGTCGACCTACTAAGCACTGTGCGAGCATTGAAGGCTGCTGGGGTGAGCGTGCGTTTTGAACGTGAAAACATCGACACCGCCAACGCTGAGGGCGAAGTCCTCCTCACTTTACTAGCCTCGTTCGCGCAAGCTGAATCCGAATCTATCTCGGCTAATGCAAAGTGGGGAATCCGGAAAAAGTACAAGGATGGGCTGTTGCATTCGCGCCACCCCTACGGATACCACTACCACCACGGCCAGCTCGACATTATTGAAGAAGAAGCCGTGATTGTGCGGCGTGTATTTGCCGAGTTTCTTGAAGGGATCAGCCCAGAGAAAACCTGCAAACAAATGAACCAAGAGGGATTGCGTTCACGTGGTGGCGGCAAGTTCAGCGCCTCGCTAACCCGCAATTGGCTGGAAAACCCCACCTATATCGGTACCACAATCTTGCAACAGTACTTCAGTGCTCACGCCGGAGATAACACACCGACTCTGAATCGTGGCGAGCTGGATAAATATATTGTGGAAGACTCCCACCCGCCGATTATCGATCGTAGCGTTTTTGATGCCGTTCAGGCAGAGCTAGCCAGGCGGCGTGCCACGGGCGGACGTGGCTTGACCCCTACTGGTGGGAGTAGCGCTCTTACGCACCGTATCACCTGCACTATCTGTGGCAGGAACTATCATCGGCGTACCCGCCGCTTGGCACACTCGACTTATAAATACTGGTGGTGCGAAACCGCCACGAAAGGCAAGGGCAACCCCTGTCATGCTCATCAACTACGAGAAGAAAACCTGCACACCATCATTCTGCGCTTGCTCAGCCTCGAAAAATGGAACAACCAGCAAGTAATCGAACAAATCGAGCAGATCGATGCCAGCCCGAACTGGCTCCTGACAATCCACCTCAGTAGTGGGAACACCACCATGATTGATTACCGCACCGGTGAGGAGGTGACTGCCTGATGCCACGGATTACCACTATCCCTGCCACCAAACCCTTGCACTCCACTACGACCACGATTAGTGGTCAGCAGCTACGCCGCGTTGCTGGCTATGCTCGCCGTCTCCACTGATGATACTGACCAGGCGAACTCATATGAGGCGCAAGTGGATTATTACGAGCACTACATCAAAAACCATGACGGCTGGCAATACGTCGACATCTACACCGATGAAGGAATCTCTGGCACTTCCACGAAACACCGGGAGGGATTCAACCGCATGATAGCTGATGCTCTCTCAGGAAGAATCGACTTGATCGTCACCAAAAGCGTCTCCCGGTTTGCTCGCAACACCGTCGACTCCTTGACAACCGTGAGGAAGTTGAAGGATAAGGGTGTGGAGGTGTTTTTTGAAAAGGAAAACATCTGGACACTCGACTCCAAAGGCGAACTACTCATCACCATCATGTCGAGCCTTGCCCAAGAAGAATCCAGATCTATCTCCGAGAACGTCACGTGGGGTCACAGAAAGCGTTTCCAAGACGGCAAAGTTTATCTGCCCTACGGTAACTTCCTCGGATACAATCGCGGCCCAGACGGCAAACCCGTAATCAACCCTGAGCAAGCCCAAATCGTGCGCCGCATCTACCGCCAATACCTCGAAGGCATGAGCATCCCACAGATCGCAGCCTCATTGGATGCGGATGGGATTCCCACACCGATGCGGCGGGCAAAATGGAGCCACACCACCATCCACTCCATTCTTGCCAACGAGAAATACAAAGGCGACGCACTCTTACAAAAGCGTTTCACCGTAGATTTTCTCACCAAGCAGCGCAAAGCCAACGAAAGCGAAGTCCCACAATATTACGTGACCGGATCTCACCCAGCCATCATTGATCCTGAAACCTGGGAACTCGTGCGCTACGAGCTAGCAAAAAACACGAACCAAGACCGGCGTGAGCGTGCCTTCACCGGTATGGTCTACTGCACTCACTGCGGCTCGGCATATGGGAGTAAAACCTGGCACTCCACTGATAAATACCTGGCTATCGTCTGGCAATGCAACCAGAAATTCGCAGTTCCTCACCCAAAGAAAATGCCCGTACTACGCGATAGTCAGTTGCAAACAATCTTCCAAACAGCGCTCGGCCAGCTCATCGACCAACGCGGCCTCATCGACTGGAAACTCTTGCAAACCGTACTCACCGACACCAGCGAGCTAGAAACCCAAGCTGCTGAGCAAGCTGCTGAAATCGAGATCGCCACGAAACTGATCGAGCAAGCTATCAACGCGAATGCACATCAATCCCAAAACCAAGATGACTACCATCAACGCTTCAAGAAGCTGGAACAACGCCAGCGTGAAGCCATCGATATCTATGAAGCAACCATGGTGGAGATTGAACGTCGCACAGGCATCAAAGCCATACTCAACCACTACCGGCGCACCCTCACCACACTAGACAGTGTAGGCGACTTTAACCCCGCTACATTCCACGCCCTGTGCCAACGCATCGAGATAGCACCAAGTGGCAAAGCGACCGTGATCTGGAAAGACGGAACCATCACACCCGAGCAATAGCGACAAAGCTCAAAACTCAAAAGCCAGCACCGATCATTTTGGTTGCTGGCTTTCTATTTGCCCAGCTAAACACAACAATTTCGCGTAACCCCTATTTTGGAGCAAACAAGCAATTTTTGGAGCAAAAAGGCAAAACAAAACCTGCTGGCGCGAAATTGTATCAACACCAGCAGGCAGTTGGAAGCCCGTGTTGGAGTGGGTTTCTAGTTTGTGTCAGGACGGGTTTCAGTCCGTGATGGCGCCACTTCGTTAACGCAAAGGGTGTGTGTTTCATACGGGATGCACGCCGTGGTCGCCGGCAATCAATTACTCATA
>NZ_JBHNPV010000034.1:0-9271 GCF_059082735.1 Actinotignum sp. usb-actsch-rep-73
CCTGAATCAGACGTCAGCCTTCTGAGCTTCAATCTGGCGGCGAGCAACGTCAACGCGCTCGCGGATGATGCGAACCAGAGCAGCGGACACCTCGGTGTGCGACGCGATCCACTCTTGCCCGGCAGCGACGATGTCCACGCCTTCGGCGTAGCCAGCAATGTCGGTCGGGAACATGAGGATCGCGATGTCCTCAGCAGTGTGGAATGTATTCTCTGCCCACACGCGTTCGATCAGGTTGAAGTAGTCGGCAACGAACTGAGTGTACAGAGCCGGGTTTGTGCGAGCCTGCGTCCAGAAGCCGGAAACCATAGCCCAGCGAGTGTCATTCGGGATCGACAGATCCGTCATGACCGCGTCGAAGACGTTGCGCTTGACGGTTGCGTCTTCCACGGCTGCGCGAGCACATGCTGCGTTCTGGTGGCCGGTCATCGTGCCATCTTCAGCTTCGAGAGCCACGATCTCTGCTTCGCCGGCAAGACCCAGGCGAACCAGTGCGATCAGCAGTACCCAACGGCAATCAAGGTCAAGATCGAGGCCTTCAAGAACCTTTTCACCTGCGAAGATTGCTCGGAGTTGCTCGCCTTGCTCGGCGGTGGTAGCACCGTGAGCGGCTGCGCGGATCAGTATGTTTTGTTCGTCTGATGCCGGAGCAGCTGCAACAGCAAGGTCCAGAAGTGCGCCACCAACTTTTTCGAGGGCAGCCTGACGCTCGGCCGGAGCAACAAAGGTACGAACTGCTTCTTCGATGTGACGGATCGTCAGCTGGAGCATCGACATATTCGTCTCACCCGGGATCGCCGCAAGAGCAAGATCCAAGTAGGAGCGTGCCGACATCTCACCATCGCGGGTCATATCCCATGCGGACGCCATGATGACGCCACGGGTCAGCGAATCGGTGATCGACGCAATGTTCTTTGTTGCGAACTCGAGGGACTCGGCGTCCATGCGGATCTTCGCGTATGCCAGGTCACCGTCGTTCAGCAGAATCAGCTGGGGACGAGCAAGGCCAGAGGCAGCAGGAACAACGGTGCGTGCGCCGTCAACATCGAGCTCTTGCCGGAAGACCTGCTTCAAAGAACCATCTTCAGTGGCCGAGTAACCGGCGACGGCCATGCGGTGCGGGCGCAACGAGGAACCTTCAGAGAAGGATTCCTGCACAACAGCGAGTTCGGAGATTGTGCCGTTGTCGTCGACGTTGATTTCGGGGCGGAGCAGGGTCACGCCTGCTTCTTCCAGCCAGACCTTCGACCATGCCTTGAGGTCACGGCCTGAAGCCTTCTCGAGTTCACCCAGAAGGTCGGTGAGCGTCGCGTTCGCGTAGGAATGAGCGGTCAGGTATTCGTGCAGACCGGTGAAGAATCCTTCGCGGCCAACGTAGGACACCAGCTGACGCAGAACGGATGCACCTTTTGCGTAGGTAATACCATCGAAGTTCACCTCAACGTCCGCGAGGTCACGGATTTCAGCTTTAATCGGATGAGTCGTGGGCAGCTGATCCTGCTTCAAGCCCCAGTCCTTGCGGAGCATGAAGCCTGTCCATGCATCGGTGAACTCGGTGCCCTCAGTGAGAGCCAGGTGGCTCATGAACTCAGCGAAGGATTCGTTCAGCCAGAGGTCGTTCCACCATTTCATCGTCACCAGGTCGCCGAACCACATGTGGGCGAGCTCGTGAAGAATCGTGTTGGCTCGGGTCTCAAGCTGAGCAGCAGTCGGGCGAGTACGGAACACGTAGGAATCGCGGAAGGTCACGCAGCCCGCGTTCTCCATTGCGCCAGCGTTGTATTCAGGAACGAAGATCTGATCGTACTTCGTGAAGGGGTAGGCGATGCCGTACTGCTTCTCGAAGAAAGCGAAGCCCTTGCGGGTCGTGTCAATGATGCGATCAGTGTCGAGGTGCTCGACCAGCGACGCGCGAGAGTACACGCCCAGATCAATTGTGCGACCGTCAGAGGACACCAGTGAATCGGTAACGCCTTTGTACGGGCCAGCAATAATCGCGGTGATGTACGTCGACATCTTTTCAGTTTCAGCGAAACGGTAGATCCACGTCGTGCCATCAACCTCGGGCTTAGGAGTCGGAGCATTCGAGAACACCAGCCAGCCAGCGGGAGCGCTGACGGTCAGAGTGAAGGTTGCCTTCAGATCAGGCTGCTCGAAGGTCGTGTAGACGCGGCGAGCATCCGGAACCTCAAACTGGGAGTAGCAGTAGTCTTCGCCGTCAGCCGGATCGGTGAAACGGTGCAGGCCTTCGCCGGTGTGCATGTACTGGCAGTCAGCTTCAACTTCAAGAACGTTGTGCTTAGCCAAATCGTCCAGCGCGATGCGGTGGTCAGTGTGAGCCTCGGTGGGGATTTCCTGACCATTCAGACGAATCGAACGGACGTTGTTTGAAACTAAGTCAGCGAAGGTCGAGGCGCCGGCGGTCGCATCGAACTCGATGCGCGTCGTGGAACCAAAATCAGTGGCGCCACGCGTCAGATCCAGCGTGATGTCGTAGTGGTGAACGGACAGGATCTCCGCGCGTGTCGCTGCTTCTTCGCGGGTAAGGTTCAATCCCGGCATGATGCCCTTTCAATTCAGAGGAACGTAAACAAAGAAATACTTGATCCTATCTTTTCACTGAACGACCTTTGACGCACATTTGACAATGAAAAAGCAAGCATGACCCGCCAGAGTGATCAGTCGTGAACGGGGAATAGTCCCAGACCGATGGCTGTTCGCCACGGTAGAAATGAAGCGGAGTTTTACCAGATGTGAACACGCTGTGAGGGATCAAGCCACATGTGATCGCCCTGACAGACATCGAAGGCCTCGTGGAACTGATCCATATTGCGTGCAATCTGATTGCATCTAAACTCTGCGGGCGAGTGAGGATCGATCGCCAGCATCTGCAGAGCAAACTCTGGGCGTGACGCGGTTCGCCACGCTCGTGCCCACGCGTAGAAGAAGCGTTGGGCTCCGCTCAGACCATCAATCACCGGGGCAGAATCAATAGTTAAGCCTTGTTCACTCAACGTGGCAACCCACGCATTCCATGCAATCGTCAGACCAGCAAGGTCGCCAATATTCTCGCCCAGGGTCAGTGCACCATTCACCGTTGGAACAGGTGAAGACTCTTCTTCCACCTGCGTATCTTCGCCGGCATCCAGATCATAGACCGCAAGTTGAGCCAAATCTAGGGGAGTGAGTGTGTCGTACTGTTCGACCAGTTTGCTCGTGATCTGCTCGAAGAGCTCGCGGTCGGTGTCACTCCACCAGTTTTCAAGGTTGCCCTGAGCGTCATACCGTGAGCCCTGGTCATCGAAGCCGTGCCCGATCTCGTGTCCGATAACTGCGCCGATTGCACCAAAGTTCACTGCATCGTCAGCTTCGGGATCGAAGAACGGTGGTTGCAAGATCGCGGCAGGGAAGACGATTTCATTCATCGCAGGGTGGTAATAAGCGTTCACCGTCTGAGGAGTCATCAGCCACTCGTCGCGGTCGACTGGCTCATCGAGCTTACGTAGTTCTCGCGTGGTCTCGAACTGGTAGGCCTTTGTCACGGCGTCAACCAGAGAATCACCCTGTTCAATGACGAGCCCCGACATGTCGCGCCACTTCGGTGGATACCCAATCTTCGGGCGGAAGGTTGCGAGCTTTTCAAGCGCCCGCTTCTTTGTCTCTTCGCCCATCCAGTCACATGTAGTGATTGCTTCGCCGTAGGCATTCAATAGCCCTTCGACCAACTGATCCATGCGTTCCTTGGACTCTGGCGGGAAGTGTCGTGACACCCAGATGCGCCCCAGCGATTCGCCGGCAACAGATTCAACGAGGCCGAGTGCACGCTTCCAACGAGGTCGCAGTTCCTGTGTGCCTGACAAGGTACGGCCATAGAAATCAAAGTTTTCTTCGACAAACTCCGAAGAAAGCAGACCGATCCGCGCATCCAGTACGGAGAGCTTTGACCAGATCTTCAGATCCTCGATCGGAGTCTGGCCCCAAATCTGCGCCGATCCGGCAAAGAAATCGGGTTGAGACACGCTGATCTGGGCCTCGTCCCCGATCTGCCAACCCAGGCCGCGCGCCCACGCATCCCAATTGAACCCAGGCGCACTGGCAACAAATTCGCGCCACGTCATCTGGTTATCAGACAGGAGGGGATTGCGGTTATCCACGGCACTGCGGTGATGCGAAGCAAAACGCGTTTCGAGATCCATAATCAGGCGCGCAACCCGGGCAGAGTTTTCACCAATACCGGCCAACGATGCGAGTTTCTCGAGGTGAGAAACGTAGGCATCGCGGATGGGTGCATATGAATCTTCGCGATAGTAGGCCTCGTCCGGAAGACCTATTCCGCCTTGGACAAAGGTCATAATGCGCGCATCGGAATTATGCGGATGCGTACCGCTGTAGGCCCCAAAGAAAGAATCGGCGCCACCGGCCATCAACGTGCCAGTCAATTCATCAAGTTCTTCGCGCGTAGTTACGTGATCGATGGCCTCGAAGAAGGGAAACAGGGGAGTAATGCCTGCTTCCTCAATCGCGTTTTCATCCATAAATGCACCCCAGAGGGTAGCAATAAGAGTGGCGTCCGTGTCATCAAGAGTGCCGGCAAGAGCATCGTTGCAAATATCCCGACCACGTTCTTCGGAAAGATCACGCAACGCGTGGAAAGCGCCGTCGATCGGCCGGTCAGCGGGGATTTCATGCGTTGCAATCCAGTGTCCATTGACGTGACGATAAAAATCGTCCTGCGCACGGACGTTGGAATCGATGTTTGCGGTTTCTAGGACTCGCGCCAGAATCTTTTCGCTCATGCGCTAACTGTATGGCAGAGCATGTAGATATCGCTTTGCGAAAACAGGGGAGTGGTCGGAGGGGCCATGTGCCCCCCAGCTCTTTCCTGGCAGATCCGAGTGCGAATTCCGAATCATTCGTTATGTGAAAATCTGTCATTTCACACCTGAAAAGCGCAGGTTTCCGGCGTTTCTCTACGAATGGAAAATGAGGTACGCCTAAGTTGTGAACATTTGTGCATAGGGGTTGAACAATGCAATCAAATGAGGGGAGGCAAGGCACTATTGAAGAGGCGAAGGGGCTAGCTGTGTGCAAGCCCGAAGCGAAAATGTGAAGGGAACGAATGGTGAAGACGATCAACACTGACGTTGTCGTCATTGGCGGTGGTTCCACCGGAGCCGGTGTCGTCCGTGACGTTGCAATGCGAGGGTTTAGAACCGTCCTCGTTGAACGATTCGACATCGCACAAGGTACCTCTGGCCGCTTCCATGGACTGCTCCACTCTGGTGGACGCTACATCGCGTCCGACCCCGAGTCAGCAACCGAGTGTGCAGAAGAAAACGAAATCGTTAAGCGCATCAACTCAAACGCAGTTGAAGCAACCGGTGGCCTGTTCGTGGTTACCTCGCAAGACGACGAAGAATACGCAGATAAATTCCTCGAGCGCGCTGCCGCGGCAAAAGTGCCGGCACAGGAAATCAGCGTCGCCGAGGCACTGAAGCGTGAGCCTCGTCTTGACCCCAAGCTCAAGCGTGCATTCGAGGTCCTCGACGGCTCCGTCGACGGCTGGCAGATGGTCTGGGGCGCAATCCGTTCCGCAGAGGCTTACGGCGCACAGGTGATGACCTACAACAAGGTCACAAAGATCGAACGCGAAGGTGACCGCATCAGCGCAGTCATCGTCCACAACGTTCGCACCGGCGAAGACACTCGCATCGAATGTCAGTTCGTTTTGAACTGTGGTGGCCCCTGGGCCGGTCAGATTGCCGCGATGGCTGACTGTCACGGCGTTGACGTCGTCCCCGGCGCCGGCATCATGATTGCAATGAACTTCCGCCTGACCCAGACGGTGCTCAACCGCTGCATCTGGCCAGCCGACGGCGACATCATCGTTCCTGACCACCCGGTGTGCATCATCGGCACGACGGACCTCAAGGCAGACGACCCGGACAAGCTGACGATCCCCGCCGATCAGGTTCAGCAGATGTTCGATGCTGGCGAAGCAATGGTTCCCGGCTTCCGCAAGGCTCGCGCGGTTCACGCGTGGGCAGGTGCCCGACCGCTGGTCAAGGATTCGCGTGTTGCAGCAACCGACACGCGCCACATGGCTCGTGGCATGTCGGTCATCGACCATAATTCGCGTGACGGCGTCTACGGCATGCTTACCATCGCCGGTGGCAAGCTCACGACCTACCGTCTGATGGCAGAGCGCATCGTCGACATCATGTGTGAAGAAATGGGCGAGAAACGCGAGTGCAAGACCGCCGGTGAAGCAGTCCCGACCGCATCGCCGAAGCTCTACACCATCGGCCACCGCCTACACGACATCGAGCACAAGAACGCGGCCCCCAGCCACGATCAGATCATCTGCGAATGCGAACTGGTCACCCGCAAGATGCTCGAAGACACAATGGATGCTTTGCCGGGCGGTCAGCTTGATGACGTTCGTCGTCAGGTTCGCCTCGGCATGGGCCCCTGCCAGGGTGGCTTCTGCTCCCAGCGTGCAACCGGTATCGCTCACGAACGTGGAGATATCGATTCCGAGAAGGCAAACGAACTGTTCAAGACCTTCTTGAAGAACCGTTGGATTGGTCTATGGCCGATCACCTACGGCAAGCAGCTACGTCAGGCAGCGCTTGATAACTGGATTCATGAAGGCATGCTCGATGTCGAGCACCTGCCGATGGCGCAAGGCGAGCCTGGCGAGGAATTTGTCTTTCCTGCATCAGCTTCCGAGAATAAGGAGGACGCCCGATGAGAGACGCCGTTGTTATTGGCGCTGGCCTTGCCGGTCTTACCGCAGCTCTTTATCTTGCTCGCGGTGGCGCTTCGGTCACGGTTGTAACGAAGGGGCTTGGCGGTTTGCAGCTTGGCCAGGGCACCGTCGATATTCTCGGATACTCCGAGTCTCGCGTGGATGCTCCGATCGCTCAGATCTCCGAGCACATTTCCTCGCGTCCGACGCACCCGTACACGCACTTCACTCCCGAGTTCATTGCTCACAGCGCGAACTGGTTGAAGGATGTCCTGGGTCCTGACCTTTTGGTTGGCGATCCCGAAAAGAACGTTGTGCTTCCGACCGCGATCGGTGCGCTCCGTCCGACGAGCCTGTACCAGCCCTCGATGGAAGCGGGTATTCCTGCAGACGGAGCCTCGTACCTGATCGTCGGTCTGCGTCGACTGAAGGATTTCTACCCGACCCTCGCTGCCGAAAACCTCTCGCGCCAGACCACACCGAATGGCGAACCGATCAAGGCGCGTTCGTTGATCGTCGACGTCGAGATGCGTGCAGACGAGGCCGATACGACCGGTACGAACCATGCGCGCACATTGGATCGAGTCGAGAAGCGCACCAAGCTGGTTGAGGCCATCAAGCCTCACGTTCGCGAAGGTGAAATCATCGGCCTTCCCGCCGTGCTTGGTCTCGATGACCTGAACGCCTGGAAAGACATTGCTGACCAGCTCGGACACAAGGTCTTCGAGATCCCGATGCAACCGCCATCAATCCCCGGTATGCGTATGAACCAGGTCCTGACCGCTTTAGTGAAGGCTGAAGCGCGCTTCATTCTCGGGTCTGCCGTGAAGGGCATCGAAACTGACGGCCAGAATGTCACCGCCGTGACGATCGGGACCGCCGGTCACTCGACGCGCATCGAAACGAAGAATGTCATCCTCGCTGGTGGCGGTTTCGAATCCGGCGCACTCGATATGGATTCCTACGGGAAGGTCACCGAAACGATCCTCGGCCTGCCGGTTCTCGGCGCTGAGGGCCAGCTTCTCCACGGTGACTTCTGGGGTAGCGACCAGCCGATCTTCCTCGCCGGCCTTGACGTTGACGATGAGATGCACCCGCTGGACGCAGCCAAGAAGCCCGTCTACACCAACGTTTACGCAGCCGGCGGAAACCTGGCTGGCGCAACCCGTTGGCGCGAAAAGTCAGGTGAAGGCATTGCCCTTGCCTCCGCACTCCGCGCCGCCGATTCGATCCTTGGGAGCCTGAAGTGACCATCGAAGAAATGAACGTACTGTCCCTGACCGACGAAGACTTCGGTCTGCGCTCCACCCTCGACTCCTGCGTCAAGTGCACGATCTGTGAAACCCAGTGTCCGGTCATGCGCGTGACCGATCTGTTCCCGGGCCCGAAGTACTCCGGCCCGCAGGCAGAGCGCTACCGCAAGGCAGGGCAGATCGTCGATTCGTCGATCGATTACTGCTCGTCGTGCGGCACTTGCACGCTGGTCTGTCCGCAGGGCGTGAAGGTCACCGAGATGATCCACCACGCTCGCACCGACATGAAGAAGGAAAAGGGCATTCCGCTTCGCGATCACCTGATTGGTCGTACCGGTTTCATCGGTACCGTCATGACCCCGGTTGCTCCGATCGCGAACTGGGCGCTCGATGTGAAGCCGATCCGTATTGCCATGGAAAAAGTCATCGGCGTTCACCGCAGCGCACCGATGCCGAAGGCCGCCGGTCGCACCTTCGAAGGCTGGTTCAAGAAGCACACGCCGCTGGAAGGTTCTGGACGCAAGGGCCAGGTCATCTTCTTCCACGGTTGCGCAGGCCAGTACTTCGAGGTCGAAACGTCGATCCACTCGGTCCAGGTTCTCGAGTACCTCGGGTACGAGGTTCTGGTTCCGCCACACGGCTGCTGTGGTTTGGCATTGCAGTCGAACGGCCTGTACGACGAGTCCCGCAAGTACGTCTCGAAGCTGACAAACGATCTGCGCAAGGCCAATCGCAACGCGCCGATTATCTCCGCTTCCGGTTCGTGTGCGGGCATGCTCCGCCATGAGGCAAACGAGATCCTCGAGATGGATACTCCGGAGCTGAAGGACGTGGGCTCGCGTATGTGGGACATTTGCGAATTCCTCATGCACCTGCACGAAAAGGGCGAGTTGGATCTGAACTTCCAGCCGATGGACATCACCATCCCTTACCATGCACCGTGCCAGCTGAAGTCTCAGGGTCTCGGCCTTCCGGCCGTCGAACTGATGGAACTGATCCCCGGTGTGAAGGTCAAGGAATCGAACCAGCCTTGTTGCGGTATTGCTGGTACCTACGGCATGAAAAAGGAAAAGTACGACATTGCCCAGGCAGTCGGAAAGCCTGTCTTCGACTTCATCAAGCAGGTCAACGTTGAACTGGCCGCGTGCGACACGGAAACGTGCCGTTGGCAGTTGCGCACCGCAACGGGTGCGAACGTTGTTCACCCGATCTGGCTGATCCACAAGGCGTACGGCTTGCATAGCTGAACGTTGAATACAGGCGAGTG
>NZ_JBHNPV010000035.1:0-944 GCF_059082735.1 Actinotignum sp. usb-actsch-rep-73
CGATTCAGGATTCCTTGGCAAGCTCGCGGGCTCAAAAAGAATCTCGGGTGCGGATCGGCCTGCAAAATCTGCGACAAGGTAGATGCGGCGGCGTCGTTGGGCGAGGCCGAAATGTTGCGCATCGAGTACACGCCATGCCAGTGAGAATCCCTCACCCATGACACATCCCGCGTACGGCCATCCACCCTCAGGGACAGGCATATCAGGCGTGCTCGGGTCGACGATGCGCGTGAGCGTGGTAAGGACGGTGGCGAAATCGGATCCTTTGTGTGAGGAGAACGCGCCAGGGACATTCTCCCAGATCGCGTAGCGTGGAAACATTCCATGGGTTGCTTTCCTCATCTGGTCAATAATTCGTACAGCATGAAAGAACAGACCCGAGCGTTCACCCGCCAGGCCTGCTTGTTTACCTGCAACGGATAGGTCTTGGCAGGGAGAACCAAACGTGATCACATCCACCGCATCAACATCAGCCCCGTTGACCGTGGTCACATCACCCACATGAGTGAGCTGCGGCAGACGGCGGGTCGTAACGAGAATCGGGAATGGCTCGATTTCACTCGCCCACACAGGACGAATACCCGCCTGAATACCTGCGAGAGGGAAACCACCCGAGCCATCAAACAAGGAACCCAACGTCAACTCACTCACGGTTCACCCCCCTCAACATCGCGCACCAAATCCAAATACGCGTATTCCTTGCCGCCTCGCAGGCAAGTAATCCCGGCAGCGTCCCCTGTATGTTCGGCATAACGGCGCAAAATAACGCTCGCGTATTTCTCATCAAGCTCCATGCAATAGCAGATGCGGTCGGTTGCCTCAGCTGCCATGAGTGTGGAGCCTGAGCCTGCGAAGGTGTCGAGCACGATCGCGTTGGCCTGGGTGGAGTTCCCGATCGGATACGCCAACAAATCCAGCGGCTTGCTGGTCGGGTGGTCAGCATT
>NZ_JBHNPV010000036.1:0-1194 GCF_059082735.1 Actinotignum sp. usb-actsch-rep-73
CGGGTGTTACCAACTTTCGTGACGTGACGGGCGGTGTGTACAAGGCCCGAGAACGTATTCACCGCAGCGTTGCTGATCTGCGATTACTAGCGACTCCACCTTCATGGGGTCGAGTTGCAGACCCCAATCCGAACTGAGACTGGCTTTAAGTGATTCGCTCCACCTTACGATATCGCAACACTCTGTACCAACCATTGTAGCATGCGTGAAGCCCAAGACATAAGGGGCATGATGATTTGACGTCATCCCCACCTTCCTCCGAGTTAACCCCGGCAGTCCCCCACGAGTCCCCACCATAACGTGCTGGCAACATAGGGCAAGGGTTGCGCTCGTTGCGGGACTTAACCCAACATCTCACGACACGAGCTGACGACAACCATGCACCACCTGCACACCCCCAACCAAATGCCACCACATCTCTGCAGCGTCAGGGTGCATGTCAAGCCTTGGTAAGGTTCTTCGCGTTGCATCGAATTAATCCGCATGCTCCGCCGCTTGTGCGGGCCCCCGTCAATTCCTTTGAGTTTTAGCCTTGCGACCGTACTCCCCAGGCGGGGCACTTAAAGCGTTAGCTACGGCGCAGAAACCACGGGTGGCCCCCACACCTAGTGCCCAACGTTTACAGCGTGGACTACCAGGGTATCTAATCCTGTTCGCTCCCCACGCTTTCGCTCCTCAGCGTCAGTAACGGCCCAGAGACCCGCCTTCGCCACCGGTGTTCCTCCTGATATCTGCGCATTCCACCGCTACACCAGGAATTCCAGTCTCCCCTACCGCACTCAAGTCAACCCGTACCCACCGCACGCCCCCAGTTAAGCCAGAGGATTTCACGGCAGACGCGGCCAACCGCCTACAAGCCCTTTACGCCCAATAATTCCGGACAACGCTCGCGCCCTACGTATTACCGCGGCTGCTGGCACGTAGTTAGCCGGCGCTTCTTTACCCACTACCCTCACCACAACCCAAAGCTGCGGCTTGACCATGAGCGAAAAAGGTTTACAACCCGAAGGCCTTCATCCCTCACGCGGCGTCGCTGCATCAGGCTTGCGCCCATTGTGCAAAATTCCCCACTGCTGCCTCCCGTAGGAGTCTGGGCCGTATCTCAGTCCCAATGTGACCGGTCACCCTCTCAGGCCGGTTACCCGTCAAAGCCTTGGTAGGCCATCACCCCACCAACAAGCTGATAGGCCGCGA
>NZ_JBHNPV010000037.1:0-67579 GCF_059082735.1 Actinotignum sp. usb-actsch-rep-73
CGTTACGTCAGGAACGTGGCGCTTTAAAACGCACGTTTTAGAGCGCGTGTGCTTCAGCGGGGAAGTCCTGTGGGCGATCGGTGAAGATACCGGTGACGCCCCATGATGCGAGCTCCTGAGCTTGATCCACATCGTTGACTGTCCAGACGTTGACATCGAAGCCTGCGTCGCGCATTTCCTTGACCTCTTCAGGGGTGAGGCCGTTGACATCGGGGTGAATTGCGGTGCATCTCAGCAGATCAGCTCCCTGTTGCCAGGTGGGGCCGGGTTGTTTTTCGCGGTCGAACAGCCAACCGAGCTTAATGTTCGGTCGCATAGCGTGGAAGCGTGCGAGGGCCTCGTGGTCGAAGGAAGAAACGATGAAGCGCTCAGTGTTCGCGACCGAATCAACTGCAACAGCGAGGTTCTCGATCAGCTTTTCGCGAAGTTCGGTGCCACCAAAGCAGGGCTTGATCTCGAGGTTCATGCCCATGTTTGCCGAATTGGCGAATGAGATGACGTCAGCTACTTCTGGGATTCGTTCGAACCGGTAGGTGTCAGAGAACCACTTTCCGGCGTCAAGTGTGCGAATGTCGGAGAAGCTGAGGTTGTAGTAGCCACCCTTGCCGGTCGTTGTGCGTTGAAGCTTATCGTCGTGGATGACGATCAAAGATCCGTCGCCGATGACGTCGACGTCGAATTCGAACCAGCGGGCACCGACCTCCGCTGCTTTCGCGAAGGAGGCGATCGTGTTTTCAGGCGCCAATGATGAGGCTCCGCGGTGCGCGAAAATCCTGGGGAATGCCATGCGTGTTCCTTTTGGGTGTTCTCGTTCAGTTGTCTGCCTGCAACGTTAGTCGCTTGGGGGCTAGAGCGCTTGTTCTTACCAGAGGTCAGGGTTTGATGCGGCGGTGGTTTCTTCTTCTGTCTGGTTGATGAAGCGTTCTTCGTCGCGTTTGGCGGCAAGAATCTTTTCAACGTACGAGTCGATCGCTTCTTCGAGGGGAACGTCGTGGCCGGCTTGTTCGCCCAGGTACCAGCGGTGTTCAAGGAACTCGTGGTAGATCTGAGCCGGTTCGAGCTTGGTTTTCAGCTCGGCTGGAACTGCTCGCATGACGGGTTCGAAGGCGTTGTTCAACCACTGGTGTGCGGCCAATTCGAGTGGCATGTTCGGGGTGCCCGCGGTGGCTTGGTAGGTGGCGATGTCGTTCAACAAGCGTTGTGCTTGGTGCTCGCCAACATCCATGCCGGTGAGTCGCATGAGCTTGCGATGATGATGTCCGGCGTCAACGACCTTCGGCTGGATCATCAGTTCGGTTGATCCGGCAACCGATGTCATCTTCAATTCAGCAACGTCGAACCCCAGGTCATTGAGGCGTTCGATTCGCTGAGCAACCTTCCACTTCTGGGAAGAATCAATAAGTTCTGTTCCGGTCAGCTCATTCCACAATTCGTCGTAGCGGCTTCGAATACGGTCGCCAACTTCAATGGGATCCGCGTCTTCGGGGAAGTACTCTCCAGCCTGAAGATCCATGAGTTCGCCGATGATGTTAGTTCGTGCCAAATCAACGTCGTACTCGCGCTGGCCAGAGGTGAGTTTCGGGTGGAGCTCGCCGGTTTCTGCGTCCACCAGGTAGGCACTAAATGCTCCGGCGTCTCGACGGAACAAAGTATTCGACAGTGAAACGTCGCCCCAGTAGAAACCAAGAAGGTGCAGGCGAACAAGCAGTACCGCTAGGGCATCAATCAAACGTGTTGCCGTGTCAGCGCGCATGTGTTGGCTGAACAGAGCACGGTAGGGCAGGGAAAACTGCAGGTGTTCGGTGACCAGGACGGCATTGAGCTCCTCGCCGTCAACACTGTGCCTACCGGTGACCACTGCGGTAGGGAGCACGGAAGGGGCACCAAGACGTGAGAGGTCACGAAGCATCTCGTACTCGTGATGTGCGACGGTCGGGCCAATTTCCTTTACGGCGATCACACGGTCAGAGAGGTTCACGAATCGCACGATGTGGCGAGAAATGCCACGGGGGAGAGCAGCGAGGATCTCGTCGGGCCATTCTTCTAGCGGAATTTCCCAAGGAAGATCAAGAAGCGAGGGATCAACGGTCGCGGCCATGATCTCTAGTGATTCGGACATAGTTCTATTCTCTCATTGCTTAAAGGGACGCAATTATTGAGGAGAATGCGCCAATGAAAGCGCCACCCCGCCAAAAGTGGGGCACTGGTCAGGCGTCAGGGATATGAGTTGGCCCCGCCTCGTCACTATCAACGAGAACGGGGCCAACTGTGGATGAATCACTCAGGCAGACGCATACCGGTTGCAGCAGAGAAGTTATGCTGCTGGCCGGGGCGGATGTGAGCGTGGATCACGCCGCCGCGAGCCGGAGCAGTGCGCGGAGGAACGCGAACGATGATCTGCTTCGTTGAGCCTTCGTCGGTGGATCCGAGGCCCTCGGTAGAGCCTGCAAGACGACCGTAAACGTAGGCGTCCGAGCCGAGTTCCTCAACGAATTCAACTTCGATCGGAATCGTGTTTTCTTCGGTTTCGGAAACAACTTCGAGGCCTTCAGGGCGGAAACCGATGGTGATCTTGCCACCGTCTGCCGGAGTGAGGGCGTCGAGGGTTGCCTGCGAGAGCGGAACGCGTGCCGGGCCGAGGATAGCGTTGGTGCCGTCGACGGTGAACGAGCCGAGGTTCATAGCCGGGGAGCCGATGAAGCCTGCGACGAAGTCGTTTGCTGGGCGCTCGTACATTTCCTGCGGGGTGCCGACCTGCTGGAGGAGGCCGTTGTTGAGGACGGCGATGCGATCGCCCATGGTCAGAGCTTCGGTCTGGTCGTGGGTGACGTACACGGTGGTGACGCCGAGCTCACGCTGCAGAGAAGCGATCTGGGTACGGGTCTGAACGCGGAGCTTCGCGTCGAGGTTCGATAGGGGTTCGTCCATGAGGAAGACCTGAGGCTTACGAACGATTGCGCGCCCCATGGCGACGCGCTGACGCTGACCACCGGAGAGTGCCTTCGGCTTGCGCTCAAGGTAGGGCTCAAGGTCGAGGATGCGTGCGGCTTCATCAACGCGCCTGTTGATTTCGTCCTTCGGGGTGCCGGCGATCTTGAGGGCGAAGCCCATGTTTTCACGGACGGTCATGTGCGGGTAGAGCGCGTAGTTCTGGAAGACCATTGCGATGTCGCGGTTCTTTGGCGGAACGTTGGTGACGTCCTTATCGCCGATCAGGATGCGACCGCCGTTGACCTCTTCGAGGCCGGCGAGCATACGCAGGGAGGTGGACTTCCCGCAACCGGACGGGCCGACGAGGACCAGGAATTCGCCGTCCTCGATCTTGAGGTCCAGCTGGTCGACCGAGGGCTTGTCGTTACCCGGGTAGATACGGGTTGCCTTGTCAAAGGTAACAGTTGCCATTATTCATTTTCCTTCCCACCGGCAGGTACGTGCCGGACGATCCGAGTGGGTCGATGTTCACCAGCGTCATCACTGGCGGGTTCCTCGTGCGAGCAACCTTTCTCAACCTAGCACACGGCGTGGTTATGCAACAGGTTTCAGTGTGTCGTGCGCATTACTCACCGCGCTTGTTCACCGCGTGGCGTGTTGTTGAGACCGCGCTTGTTCACCGTCGCACGGAGTTTGTTCAATCGATCTGCCCATGGCTCCTTGTAATCTGAACGGGTGAATGAAGGCGATCAGATCGGTGGCTACACGCTCGTATCCCAGCTGGGTACGGGTGGCGCGGGTACCGTGTGGCTTGCAGAGGACGAGGGCGGCGATCGAGTTGCCCTCAAGCTTGTGCACCCTGCTTTGGCCGCCGACGAAGAATCTCGCCGTCGCCTGCAACGTGAAGCTGCGACCGTGAATTCGGTTCGCTCCGCCAGGGTTGCCCACGTCGTTGACATTGAAACCGATGCCTCGCAGCCCTTCATTGCGACTGAATATGTAGAGGGCCCGACGTTGGCCTCGTTGATGAATGGCCAGCCGCTTGCGCCGGAGTTGATTGCGGCGATTGCAGCCAGTCTCGCGCGCACATTGATGGCTGTCCATGACGCGCGGATCGTTCACCGCGATATCAAGCCATCGAATGTTATTTGTTCCCCGCACGGCCCGATTCTGATTGACTTCGGGATCGCAATGAGTGAAGCGGATGAGCATTTCACTCGCACAGGTCTGGTTTCAGGTACTGCCGGTTACACGGCTCCAGAGCTGTTGCGTGCTCGCCCGGCCGACGATGATTCAGACTGGTGGGCGTGGTCGGCGACCCTGCTCTCGCTTGCGACCGGGCGTCCTCCGTACGGCACGGGCGATGTTCAGGCGATTATTGCTCGTGTTCTGACGGGCGAGCCGGACACTGAGGGACTTCCGCTCTCATTTGCGCAGATCATTCACCAGGCTCTGTCTCCGGACGTGAATTCTCGCCCCGAACCCGACGAGGTCGTCGCAACGTTAGTCGAACTTTACGGTTTTCCCGGCGACGTCATGTCGATCAACCAGCTTGACTGGAGCGCTGCCTTCGCGAACCCCTACGTTTCCACTGTCCGCCCTGTTGTCGCAGATGAGCCCCGCGTTGTCGGCTCCTCGTCAGGGATGCTGGCGTGGTCCAATAACGACGAAACTGTTCAGTTTGGGGATTCTCCGCTTCACCCATCGACGAGGCTCCTTCCGCGCCCTGAAACTGATGAGTGGAATGTGGGGAGCGCGGCCTCGTCAATTCCCCAACTGGGAATGGGGCAAACGGTCAGCAACACCGCGGACTTTCAATCGCTGACCTACCCGAATGGCGCACCTGCTGGCATGTATGGGCAGGCGGTCGGCGGATACGTAGATCCTCATGCGGTGGCGGTTCCGGGTCAGTGGACGGCTCCGGGGTCGGATGAATTCGATGTCGATGACCCGTATGAGGATCTGGGATATGAAGCTGACCTTCCCAGAATCGTGTGGATCTTCGGGTGCATCATTGCGATGCCACTTGCTCTCATCCCCATGTTCACAGGAGTGATGGGGACTGCTACGGTCATCGTGCTCATGTTTTTCATGGCGTTTGGTGGCGCGTTCCATCGACATAGAGAAAACCGCCGTGTCCGGGCTGGCATTGCGCGATCCAGTGATACCGCTGCGACCGTGGCCTCGTCGCCACTGCTCCTTATTCGCGCTCTGGTGCAGGTGGTGTTTGGGATGACTGTCGGCGGAATCGTCCCGTATCTTGCCTGGAATCTCTACGCGGTTGCTCACGGCGGAAGCGGACAGTGGATGCGTCTACTGGACGTTGTCCTGGCATCCGATCCGAATGCGACACTCGACCCCTTAGTGACCGAACCGATTGGCTCGATCGGCGTGTGGATCGTTGTCCTGGCGACCATCGTTTCAGCGTGGTTGATGCCAACCTCTTCCGATCTGAGAGTTGGAACCAGCATTGCGGTCAGGCGACTGCTGGGCCCAGTGTGGGTGCGTGCGATTGCTGGCCTCCTTGCTGTTGGCGTGGTAGGTGCCACATGGTTCCTCGTCACCGGAGGCGCGCTCTGAACTGCATACGCGCCTAGCGCTAGGTAGGGTTGCCTTAAAGATGTGACCTGTGAAAGGAAAACCATGGCAGGCAAGAAGGTAACGGATACCTCCGTGCGCGCGAAAGCTCAGCAGATGCGCGAAGCGCAGGAAAAGGCTGAGCGTCGCACACGTTCTATCATCATCGCAGTCGTTACAGTCATCGTTATCGCAGTGATTGCGACCGTTGGTGTGATTATTTCTCAGCAGCTTTCTGCAAAGAATGAAGCGCAGAGCGCGAACCCCAGTGATTACTTGGGTGACTACGCGTCGGGTCAGCCGATTCGTTACTCGCATCTTGGTGTCGGCCAGGTTGATGACTCTCTTCCGACCGTTACCGAATACTTCGACTACTCGTGCCACCACTGCGCGAATCTTGAGGTTCTGATTGGCGAAGACTTGATCGCAGGCGCTGACAATGGCGAATACAACATTGAGTTCCAGCCCGTGAGGACGGTCGGCATGGAATACGCGAATGCCGCTACCTCTGCTTCGCTGATTGTTGCTCAGCGGGATCCTGAGCACTGGGGGGCTCTTCACCAGGGGCTGATGGCGTACTTTGCTGGCCAGTTCAAGGCTGGTAACGGTACGGTGATTCAGGATGCGACGAAGTCCTGGGAACAGGTGAAGACGATCGCTTCTCAGGTGGGTGTTTCCTCTGACGTGGTTTCGTCCCTGCCCGTGAACGCGGTCACCGACTATCTGACAACCGCCACCGACACGTGGAGCAACGCGAATTTCACGAACCGTGAGTCGAAAGGCACACCGGAGTTCATTAAGGATCACACGGACCTGCTGACGTTGTCGGGCTCTGATTCTGCTTCGATCATGGCGTCCTTGCGTTCAGGACTTGGCCTGAGATGAGTTCGAAGAACTGACCAACGTGAAGTGCGGGGTCGCGGCCGATTGGTCGGGACCCCGCACTTCATGGCACACTATGTGATGACGATTCGTTGAATTGTCGAAGCCGCCTTAGCTCAGTTGGTAGAGCAGCTGTCTTGTAAACAGCAGGTCATCGGTTCGAGTCCGATAGGCGGCTCCACTTAGACGTCGGATTTGATAAGTACCCTTTTGCGTTAGCGAGTATCGCTTAGGGGGGTGTGAAAAATCGCTTGCGTTAGCGGGTTTGGGTTTTGCGTTACCTAGTATCGTGTTTTCCCTTTTCAGGTAGGATTTCAGGGTTTAACTCGCTAACGGAGATGAAAAATGTGCCTATCTGACCCGGCGTTAACGGTGGGTAAGTGGTGGCGGTTCGACTCTGGCGCTCTATCCGTGGTTAAGGCGTGGGATTAGAGATTGACGTTGATTTCTTTCCCGGTTCTGAAGACGAACCGGATCTCGTTGGCTCCGATAACGGCGTGGTCGATGAGCGCTGTCCATTGGGATGGCTGGAAGTGCTGGATAGGCTGGTCGGCTAGCTGGGTGTAGGCGGTTTTGATCGCGGTGGCTTTGGCCTGTTTGGCTGCGATGTCGGCATCAATGGCTTGTTTGTGCCCTAGCGTTTTCTGGTATTTAGCTTCTAACTGGGTGTATTTGGCGAGGTATTGGTCTTGGTCTTGCGCTACCCGCTGATTTTCTGCAACCAATGCTTCAATCTCGCTGGCAAGAGCACGAATCTTCTTGTCTAATCTCGCAGATTCTGCCTCAAGTTGGTCGGTGTTGAACATGGCCTCGATAACCTCAAGTAGGTGGCTTTGTCCGCGATATTGTTCAGCCAGCTGGTTTAGCGCAGCGAGGAACGCAGTCTGGATTTGCTCGTCACGCAAGGTGGTGGTCTGGCATGGCTGGGCGTGATCGTATTTGTGGTTGCATCGCCAGATCGTGTGTTTGTATTTAGTGTTGGAAGCCCAGGTTTTGCGTCCGTACCAGGCACCGCAGTCGGCGCATTTTAGCCGGCTGGCAAACAGCCCGATCTTGGCGGTGTTGGCCGCGTGGCGGGTGGCGAGTTCGTATTGAACCTGGTCCCACACGGCTGGGTCAATGATCGGCTCGTGGTTTCCGGTGACGTAATACTGCGGGACTTCACCTTCGTTTACTTCGATACGTTTGGTTAGAAAGTCAGCGGTGAACGTCTTCTGAAGCAAAGCGTCGCCTTTGTATTTCTCGTTGGACAAGATCGAGCGCACGGTTGAGGTGGACCAGTTGGTTTTACCTCGCGGAGTCAAAATACCGCGACGCTGTAGCTCGGCACGGATTTCGGTGATCGATGAGCCGTCTAGAAACAGCTTATAGATCAAACGCACGGTCGGGGCTTGGGTCTCGTCGATGGCGAGGTTACCGTCAGCGCCTTTCTTGTATCCCAGTAGTGAGGAGTATGGGACCATGACTTTGCCATCAGAGAAGCGCCTGCGGTGCCCCCAAGTGACGTTCTCAGATATGGAGCGGGATTCTTCCTGAGCAAGACTGGACATGATCGTAATGAGCAACTCGCCTTTAGAATCCAAGGTCCAAATGTTTTCTTTCTCGAAATACACCTCTACACCGGCTTCTTTTAGCTGGCGCACGGTGGTCAGCGAGTCGACAGTGTTACGGGCAAAACGCGACACAGACTTGGTGAGGATCAGGTCGATTTTGCCAGCCAACGCGTCGGCGATCATGGACTGGAAACCTTCACGGTGTTTGGTGGAAGTACCGCTAATGCCTTCGTCGGCATACATGCCAGCAAACACCCAATCAGCACGCGATTGGATGTAGGTGGTGTAGTAGTCGATTTGGGTCTGATAGCTGCTAGCTTGTTCTTCCATATCAGTGGACACCCTTGCGTAGGCCGCCACCCGACGCTTGGGGCTAAAACCTGAAAGCGCGCTGTCATGGATGCGTGTCTTGGTTGCTGGTATCGCGGTAATCGTAGCCACTGTTATTCTCCTTCCAGCCGGGCCAGCGCAATGACTGTCTGGCGGTGATTGTCGTGGGTGAGTGTCAGCTGGTCTTTTGTGACGGTGATACAAGATAGGCGGGACATGATTTCTTCCTCATCCCACTTAGCCAGCGCGAGAATCTTGATGACTGCTTGTTTAAGGTGGGTTTCTTTGAGGTCTGGCCCGCAAGTATTACCTTTCCCGAGGCAGGCTCCCCAGCAACGCCAAATCTTGTAAGCACCAGCCTTTCGGTAGCGGGTTTTACGCTGATAATTCCTGCCACACGACGCACACTTGATCCTGGAAGTAAAACAGCCCGTGGTAAGCGACGGCGTGGCAGCAAGACCAAGCCTGCGGCGACGCGCTAACTCTGCTTGCACTTGCTGAAAGGTTTCCATATCGATAATGGCCGGGTGGCTGTCTTCAACCCAGTAGCGCTCCAACTCGCCAGTGTTCTTTACTTCCCGTTTGGCGCCGATAGCGGGGATGAAGGTTTTCTGTAGCATCTGGTTTCCGGTATAGCGCTCGTTTTCAAGGATGCGGCGAGCAAGATTCGGCTCCAGAGGCTTACCTGTTAGAGAACGGAACCCTTCAGCATTGAGTTGGTCCACGATTTTCTCAGGTGACGTCCCTGCTAGGAAGCCGGTATATATGCGCCGGATGGCTTCGGCCTCACGCTCGTGGATATGGAAGCGTTGTCCGTCCCAGCGGTAGCCGTAGAGCACGAATGAGTTCGTTTTGCCTTGTTTGAAGCCTTGCCTGATAGCCCACTTCACATTCGCTGACAGTGAGGCGGATTCTTCTTGGGCAAACGAGACCAGCAGCGTCAACAACAGCTCACCATCAGCAGTGGCAGTGTCAATGTTTTCACGCTCAAAACGGATAGAAACATCTAGGTTTTTGAGTTCACGCACGATGCGCAAAAGGTCGAGCGTATTGCGGGCGAGTCTGGAGATCGACTTACACAACACAATATCCACCCCGCCTTCTCGGGCGAGGTTCATCAAATCTGCTAGGCCTTGTCGGCCGCCGGTCGTAGTGCCGGTAATACCCTCGTCGGTGAACACGCCAGCGTAGGTCCAGCCGGGAGTTGATTGGATGAGCCGCGAATAATAAGACACCTGGGTAGCGATAGAGGACAGTTGCCGCTGGCTAGCTGTAGATACCCGAGCGTATGCCGCGACATTCACGAGCTTCACTCTGACCGGCCTTACCGGTGTTACCTGCTCGATCTTCGCCACTGTCCCTCCTCACTTCTAAGCTGACTAGTGCTTGTGTCTATACACGCTCTAAACGCGCCATTTATCCAGTCAAAACCGATAATTTTCGCCGCTGATAAACCGGCCTGCACATCTCCGCCAACCGGGTGTAGAAAGCCTCGTGCTCGCTAGCAGTAATCACCCCGCTCGCCGCAAGGGCGGCAAGCATGTCGACATCTTGGATAAACCCGAGCTCACGAGCAAATACCGCGCCGTCTGCCAACTGATCAACAAAAGCAGCGGGCGGGGTCATTTGCGTCCGCCTCTGGTGCCAAAACGTGAACGTACATAGCAAGCGTGCGAGCAATACTGCTGGCCCGGCTTATCGAGCGCGTTGAAGGTTTGTCCGCAGGCTTGGCAGGTTTTCGGACGGTGTAGGCCTGCCCTCCAGGATTGATGCCGACACGCGCTACTACAAAATCTCGCACGAGGATCAACACTCGTTAGTTCTCGTCCACACCATTCGCACACCCGCTCCTGAGTCTCACCCTCAGCCGACAGGTTGTGTTTGGTGCAGTAGGCGCGCACCTGGTCGCGAGATATGCCACAGAAGTCTGCGATCTTCTTATACCCCCACCCGTTGGCGCGCAGATTGGTGATGCGTAATCGGTCTAGTTGGTTCAAAGAAACTCACCATCCTCTCAACCAACTGCCGACCAGCCCACATTTGTTAAATCCAAGCTGGCCATAAAACAAAAAAGGCCCCGCCACCACCTCCCAAACAGGGAGACGGCAGCGGGGCCAAAGAGAAAAACGTGCAGATGCTGTTAGCTGAGTTTCTGGTTTACACGGCGTTGAACAGCGTCATAAAGATTTCCGAGTCTGCGACGGCGCTCGTCGCCGTTGCCGTATTCGCCACGGATCACTGCGTCAGCCAGAGCATCAATATTCAGGCCAAAGCTAGATCCTGCACCTAGCTTTTCATTCACCCTGCGCTGGACAGCGTCATATAAACCACCGAGGCGAGCACGGCGAGTATCCCCGTTACCATATTCACCTCGAATCACCGCATCAGCCAATGCGTCAATGTTCTGTGCAGTAGCCGCAGGAGTTGGTATCGCTACGGGCTTGTTTCCGGTCATTTGGTCATACCAGTACCCAGCTCGTGCCATGTAGGCTGTTCGCTGAGAACCGGCGATGGATGCTGGGCACTCGGTCGGGCTGAAATGACTGTGCCCGAAGATGTTCTTACCCCATTCGGGTCGCCCGAGCTTGTAGTAGACGCAGAGTGCTGCGACCAAGTGTGCACCGTTTTCTAAACACACGTCTGATATCCGCCACGGGCTATTGGAGGCGTCTGCGTGTTCGATACCGATGCTGGTGAGGTTGGCGTCCCAATTGCCAGCGTGCCAGGCAGTATCACCATCCCACACGAGCTGCCCAATAATGCCGGTACTTTCTACCTGGTAGTGTGCGCTGGCTTGGCGGGTTTGCCAGGTGTCGAAGCAGCCACGCACAGAGAGGTTTCCGGCGTTGTGGTGCAAGATGATCTTGTCGATCTGGCGGCCTTGGCGGCCTTTCGAGTAGTGCTTGTCGAGTAGCAGGTTGATGTCAGCATCTAAGGTGTTCCAATTCTTCATAAGGGGGTTCCTCCAGTTTTCTGTTGTTTATGGAATCGTGTAAATGATGAGTGCCAGCAGGTAGATCAGCGGGGCCAACATCCAAGAGAGGATGAGACCAAGTAGCAGCCACACCCCAGCAATAAAAAGCGCTAATACACAGATAAGAATGAGCGCTTTGACGAATGCAGTCAGCCGGGGTTTCACTACTGCTCCAGCTCGTCTGGTTCGGCACGACGCGGCTGGTAATTTGGCTTGGTGGTGTCGGTGCGGGGTGTGGGTACCAGATAGTTCACGCCAGTCCCACTACCTGCCGGATCAGTAGACTTACTGCCAGCAACACCAGTAGTTTTTTCCTCTGGCTGAGTCTCGCCGCGTTGTTTGATTACATCCAAAGCCTGGCGCAAACCGCCCGGGATCGGCAGGCCCAGTAGCCCTGCGTTTTCGAGGATGGAGATGCCCTCGTTGGATAGGTAGAAGAAGATGGTGGCGGTGCGTAGCACTCCGGGTGTGCCAAGAACATGGACATCGAGCAGGTGGGCGAGTCCGATGAGGGCGAAGATTAGGATTTTGCGGGCGATACCGCGAAACCCTACCGAGCTGGATAGTTTGTGGGCGTTGATCGCGGCGAGCATGCCGGTTAGATAGTCGATAACAGTGAATGCGACTATCGCGTATAGCAGGGAGTCAGTTCCACCGAGGAATGCTCCTAGCCAAGCACCTATAGCGGTGATGACGCCTTGGATAGTGACCCAGATAGATTTAATGGACATGTCGAGTGGTTCCTTTCAAAAGACAAAGAAAAACGCCCGACACAGGGTGTAGGGCGCATAAAAAATGCCCACCAAAACTGGCAGGCGTAAGTAGCTGGAGACTATAACCTTTGAGGTTATAGGTCCGGCAGGTTGGGGTTGGTAAGCACTTCTAAAATCGGCATTCTTAGATCGAGGTGTGCTTCACGCGGGCTGGCCGTCTCGCCTGATTTCTCGTCGGTAGGTTGTGCTGGTGGTGCTGGTGTGGGATCAGAGGGAATAGAAACAATCGGTTCTTCACTCATCGTTAGTCTCCTTGGCTAGTGCGTCAGCGATGGCGTCGTAAAGCACGTCGAAGGCCTCCGCTGCTTCTCCCGATAGTTCACCGTCATAGCCATCAAGCAGAGCCTTAATATCGGTTAGGTGACGGCCGTATGTGGGCCCGGAAACCTCGGCAGCACTATCGAATAATTCCTGGCGTAGGGCAAAAAATTCTTGCGCCTTTTCCGGGGTTGCGAGACTGAATGTTCCATCGGTATTGATGATGGGCTTGCCAGCATCGTCGAGGGTTGCGTATTGGCTGATTAGTTCGTATTCGTCGACCCCGAAGCGCGTAGATGCTTCACGTACCAAATGCAGTAGTTTGGTGCGCGCACGTGAGGCGGCTGGCTTCAGCGACATGCCAGCCAGCAGTTCGGTGACCGCGGCGAGCTGATCATTGGGAAGAAGAATTCTCATATTAGACGCTCTCCTTTAAGCGAGGTTGGTGGACATCTTCTGGTAGCCGGTGCTGTCGAAATAGGTCCAAGAGATGGAGCCATCAGCGCGGGAGGTGATTTTAGAAATCCAGCCTTGGTTCAAGAGCCCAAGTATTCCGTTAACGCGGTTCATCAAATCCCCAACACGGTCGAATAATCTCGTCATGTTGTAGAACGAGCCATTGGTAACAACCATGACGTCATAGGTATGAAACACAACCTTCGACAAAGCGGTTGGCCCCACCCAGCCCGGATGCGTACCACGCCCCTGCAAAGACACGTCCTGCAAGGTGACATAGCGGTTTGCGCTGGTGTAGAACTTGTAACCGTTCGTGCGCAGATCAGAACCTAAATGAATGCCGGCTGAACCGTAAAACTTGCCTTTAGGATCCAACGTCAAACACGTGTAGAAGGTACCGTTCGCTTGTGTTTGGTATGTCCATGCCACGTAGTCGCCTTGGTTGGCTAATGACATAGAGATGCCTTGAATGTTTTCGTTGTTCTTTTTGCCACCACGCGACAGCTCACCGACGTAACGCTCGCCATACCAAAACTGCATACCCCGAGAACTAATTGTTCCCTCCAACCGGGAACCGTTATACCAAGAGATTTGAGTGGGGCTGATGCGAATATTCTGATTCCACCCCGCCAATCCAACCTGGATAGCATTAGCGGAAAGCTTGTCTGCCGTAATGGAACCCGCAGCGATCCGGTTGGCATCAAGCAGACCAGTGGTGATCTTGCTAGCATCTATGTAAGCAAGCTTCGCCGAGGTTATAGCCGCATCACGGATCATTACTGTTTGGATAAATCCGTTAGCAATCGTGAGCTTATCGCTAGTGATGCTCCCGGCGGCGATCCTGGCTGCTGCTAGGGTGCCGGTGGTTATTTTATCTGCTGACAGCTGAGAGATTTTAGCGTTTGTGATCGCCGCATCAGCAATCATCGCCGTGCCGATAATTCCGTTGTCGATAGTGGTCTGCCCAGTGATATGCACCCGTTTGCCGTCGATGAGGATGGTTTCAGGTGAAATGTTGATTTGGTTGATGACATCGCCTTTAGTCACGCGCAGGTTGATGTTGTTGCTCATCATGGCGATAGAGCCCCACACGTTTTGCAGGTTATCGCTCAGCGTAATCTTCAAACCCTCAACGCCCTCACTAGCTTGACTAGCAGTCTTGACCGCCTGGTCGGCTTGTTTGCGCGCTGCCGCAACATCACTGGCTGATTTCGCTACGCTGGCTTGGGCTTGCCCCGCCAAATCGCCAGCTTGTTTAGCGGCTTGTTTAGCCTGGGCAACCTCGGTTTTTGTTTTCTCTAACTCAGCACTCACCAGCGCATGGTTAAGGTCGGTGGCAAGACTGACCCATCCGGGCTGACCAGTATCAGTAACGCGGTAGATCCAGATTCCTACTTGCTCACCGTTGTCTTTAAACCACACATCCCCCAGCCTGGCTGATACCGGTTGGGTGGTGCCGTAGTGGTTGGTGTTCTTCCCATCCGCGCTAGCTAGCGCAATACTAGCTGCCTGCTGGGCTTGGCTAGCCTCGGCGCGAGCAGCGGTGATGGTGCGGGTGATGTCGGTGAATTTTGAGGCGGTGCTACCTAGCTCAATCGAAATGTATTCACCTGCGAGTGGGTCGAAGTCATACGCAACAACCCTGGCGGTGAGTGCCACGTTGAGGTCATCGTGGCGGACGGTTACTGTGTCGCCTAGGGTCACGGTTTCTAGGTCGCAAAAACCCTCATATTCTTTCGTCGAAGCCAGATCCACAAACGAGATCTTGTAAGCGCAATGCGGTTGATCGACGTGACAACTAGAGAACTCAGCTTTCGCTAGTTCACGCAATCTCGCATGAGCCTGCGCAAGTGGCAGCTCATCCTCACGCGGTTTGTCCGCATCCTTAATGGCTTTGACCTGCCCATAACGGATGACCTTGATACGCGGCGCAACATAATCACCTATGCGCGGAGAATCCACGTACAGTTCAGGCAACAGCAGACCGTCGTAACCAACCGGCAAAATCCGGGTAACTATGGTGGTGTATTCCAGGCTCGATTCATATCCGCACAGGTTTTTACGATCTCTGATCACCACACCGTTATCGTTGCCACGCCTGGGCGCGTGGTGGATATGCCAGTTATCGAAGGCTAGTTCACCACCCCACCTAGAGACGAAGGAGTTGTCGGCTTTGGAGTCTAGGATCGCGGCGGCTAGCGGTTGGCGCACTATTCGAGCTGAAGCTCGCGACACATTATCGGAGCTAGTGGCGGTAAAGCCGTGTGTGTTGTTGGCGGCATTGAGTAAGTGCTTGAGTGCATCAGCGGCGGTTTTGTTGACCACGTAGGTGTCGGCGATCAGGTTTGCTGCCAGGTCATAAAACACGTGATGCGCTGTCACCTCGAGCATTCCATCGAGCGTGGTGACCACCTCAGTAATGCGGAAACCCTGACGATCCTCCACGCCAGCTACGGGTGCTGCGACGATGTTCTCAAGACGCAGGTGCTTGGCTGCTGAACCATCAGCTGGGTAACTAAACGACAACATGAAGTGGCTGCCTAGTTCCTCGCTCACGACCGGGTCAATGATCTCGCGGTCAAGAACAGCCAAACCATTAGTGGTGAAGGTTTTAGCAACACGGTTGTGAACCGAAATCATAAGTTTTACTCCTTACTAGAGGGTGCGCCAGTTCCCATTAACCGCCACCTTCGCTAGGCCCGCACCGAGTTCTATGTGATTCTCACCGACGGCAAGCTGCGGAAAAAACCCGCTTAAAGCATCGGTTTGGGTTTTTCCGCAAACGTGAGTGATCATGCGAGCCGAATCGAGCGTGATCTGATCTACTGGTGAGGAGACTTTGTAGCGCTGTCCATTGATCGTCAGCACCAGCTGCCCAGTGCCGAACAAGGTTATTTCTGGATCGGATGGCAGCAGGCCAGGGTTGATGATCGTTGCCGTGCTGGTGAGGGTGATCGGTTTTAGCCCTGTGGCGAGATAGGTGAACGGCTGGCAGGTGAGGTTGGCTTGGAACATGCCCCAGCCAGCCATCTCCTGGGCAAGCGGCGAAACCTCTACATGTTTTATGTATCGGAATAGACCAGGCTCACCACTAAACGAGATCGTTGAAGCCTCCATCAAGGCAAGGCATGCTTGCCGATAAGCTTCCACGCCTCCATGCACAGCTAACGGCAGGCTGATTTCCGTGTCTTTCCAGCCGGTGAACCAGGTTAAAGAACCTGATCTGCCACTCACTTCTATATCGTCTACCCGCCGTGCAGCAGCTGGAATCTCAACTGGAGCAGTGAACCGCAAACCAAGATCCCGAGAGGAGGTTTCGTGGTCGAGAGTAAACCTATACATCGCTTTACACTCCTGCCGTGATTAGGTTACTGCGCCTTGATAGTCGTGAGAGTTGAGCGTCGATGCGGGGTGCGAGTTTGCCTACCAGTGTTCCGTCATTGAGCACGACTTGAACATCCAAAGACCCGAGGATTCGGCGGGCTGTAGCATCCACGATTCCCTCAACATCCACCGGCGCGGGCCTGTTTGGTGTCGCGGCACTATTGGGTCGAAGCGCGGTGGCGGGTTCGAGATTAATACTCGGTAGCGACAAATCCGCGTCACTGATACTGACGGGCACGTCAACGCCTTCTGCCAGCGCGTCCATGGCGCTCAACGTGTCGGCGGCCATGTCTGCGGCTGCATCAGCTGCCTTGTACCCCTCGGATGTGATCGCTCCGGCGAGGCCTGCTACGAGCATGTCACCAACCCACGCCATTTGTTTGGAAGGACTGTGGATACCAAAGAACCCGAGAATCCCATCCCAAATTGAAGATACCCAGCCAGATACCTTGTTCCACAACCAACCCGCCAGTGATTGGATGCCCTGCCACAAACCAGAAACCAGGGACGCACCAGCTGAGATCATCTGACCAACCCCACCCAACACCGCGCTAACGATACCGCTAATAATTTGCGGGATAGCCGAAACAATCGTGCCAATAATTTGCGGTAGCGCACCAATAAGCGCCGTCAGTAGCTGGATGCCAGCTTGCACTAACTGCGGTATGGCTCCACCGATAGCCGAGACCACTGCAGAAATAATCTGCGGCAGTGCGGCCACGATTGTTGTAATGATTTGTGGCAATGCACCAATCAAAGCCACAAACAACTGGACACCAGCTTGAATCAACTGTGGAATCGCACCCAACACACCGTTAATTACCGCCGTAATAATCTGTGGCAAAGCCGCAACAATCGCAGTAATAATCTCAGGCAGAGCGCTCACTAAAGAGGTGAGTAGTTGGATGCCGGTTTGAATGATCTGCGGAATAGCACTTATCAGGAAATCCACCAGCCCCTGAATAATCTGCGGCAAAGCCTCAACAAGCACCGGGATAGCCGCAATCAAACCCTGGGCAAGACCAATAATTAACTGCAGGGCTGCATCCAAAATAAGTGGCAAATTATCGATGAGCCCCTGGATCATGGTCATCAGCATTTCTACCGCCGCCGGGATCAGCTCCGGTAGAGCCTCACCAATACCCGAAACGAGTGTGGCGATAATCTGGACCGCTGCCTCCAACAGGCTCGGAAGTGCCTCAATAATCGCTTCCACCAATGCCACAATCAACGTCACGGCAGTCTCTGCCAAGGAAGGCAGAACAGCAATAATGCCTTCAAGGAGACTGGTCAGGATTGTCATGCCGGTTTCGACAACTTGTGGGAGTTGCTCAGCAATGAACGCCAGCGCCTCCTGCAAGATTTGCCCGAAGGTATCAATCAGTGCTGGTGCCCCGCCGGTTTCGAAGGCTTCGGTGAGTTCATCGACCCAACCATTAACCATCGGCATCACCGTGCCAGCCAAAGCCGTGGTCAAACCTCCAGCAAGTAGCCCTTTAAGGTTATCGACCCCGTCTTTTAGCGTAGCGAGTTGGCCAGAGAAGGTTTTGGATTGGGCATCCATCGCCCCATAAAACCGGCCACCCTCACTCGTGGCACTAGCAAACGCATCCGCAACCATATCCGCACTGATCGCGCCCTTAGCCATCTCTTCTTTAAGCTCACCGATACTTTTACCGGTCTTACGGGAAATCTCCTCTAAAGGGTTGAAGCCGGCGTTAATCATCTGGTTCAAATCCTGACCAGTCAGCTTGCCAGTAGAGCTCATTTGAGCAAACGCCAACGTGAGGGATTCGAACTTTCCAGCATCCCCCTGGCTGATATCACCTAACTGTTTGAGGCGTACCTGGGATTCTTCAGCGCTCATGCCGAACCCCATCAACGTTTGGGTGGCCTTGGCTAGATCCTCCATCCCAAACGGAGTACGAGCCGCTTCCAACTTGAGGTTATTAACCAGTTTCTGAGCCTTGGCTTGATCACCCAGCATCGTGGTAAACGAAGTGGTGTATTGCTCCATCCGGGCGTTATAGTCCAAGCCATCCTTCATCGCTGAGCCGAAGCCTTTAGCGATACCCGCGATGGCGTGCCCGATAGCCTTAACCCCACCAACAACAGCTTCCGCTGCCAGGCTGGCTTTAAGCACATCACCAAAAATGCGAGTCTTCGAACTGGTACCATCCATCTGCGAACCCAGCTCATCTACAGCATTTTCTAAGTGCCCAGTATCCTTAGCGGCAGTTTTCGCATCATCACCCGCACCATCAGCCTCATCACCAAACTTGGAAAGAGCACAATTATTCTCTTTAAGCTCACCCTCAAGACCATTCAAAGTCGCCTGAGCGTTATTGAGCTGAATCTGCCAATTCTTCGTACGAGAATCATTTTCCCCAAAACTGGTAGCAGAGTTATCAAGAGCGCTCTTAAGGGTCTGGATCTTGGCTTTTTGCGCCTCAATCTCTTTACCCAAAACCTGGTTACGAGAAGTCAACGCTGAAGCAGACTTATCGTTCTTATCGAACTGAGAAGCCACCAGCTTCATCTCAGACCCGAGTACTCGCATTTCGCGGTTGATGTCGGTGATCGCGCGTTTAAACTCCCGCTCACCCTCCAAACCAATCTTGAGACCAAAAGACGAGTCGGCCATGAGAGGTGTTTCCCTTCTTGACTCATGTAGCTTTTAGGCTACACTTAGGTGTGTGGAGATTATTTCTAGTAGCTTGTTTGACGCTTGGTTAGGTGAGCTGAAAGACAAACATGCTCAGCGGCGCATTTTGCATGCAATAGCCCGATGCGAAGCACACGGAACAATGGTTGGAGACATCAAACCCGTTGGCGAGAAAGTTAACGAGATGAGATTTCATTTCGGGCCCGGCTACCGGGTGTACTACACCCAACTAGGTGCAGTAACGGTTTTCCTGCTGGCCGGAGGAGATAAATCCAGCCAGGCTAAAGACATTCGAACCGCTCAAAAGCTCGCACAACAGGTAAGGAAGGAACAGTCATGAAGGAAGTAACATTTTCAGCGTTCGACGCAAGCAAATATCTCGATAGCCAAGAAGCAATGAACGATTACCTAGCTATCGCACTCGAAGACGGCGATACGAAAACCGTACAGGTGGTTTTGCGTGACATTGCAAGGGCACACGGCATGAGCCAGCTAGCTAAAGAAACTCAACTCAACCGTGAATCCCTCTACAAGTCACTATCAAAAGACGGCAACCCGTCCTTTGCGGCTATCACGAAAATCATGAAAGCCCTAGGACTCAAAATAACTCTCGCTACACAAAATGCCTAGATACCTGCTGGAATCACATCATCAATAAACCAAACACGCCTCTGCTCAGCGCGGCCGGTCTCGATGCGCCAGCAGTCCACGAGGTCGAGTAATTCACCAAACACGCACAGCTCAACCTCGACGCGACTCAGGTTTAGGTGGGCTAAACCGATATAGATAAGCCTGGTGAAGGCTGCCTCGTCGCTATCTAGGACTCGTCCTTGACATGGTCTTTTGGGGCCGGTGCTTCGGTGGCGATAGCTCGTCTTGTTCCTCTTTGTAGTGCTTCGCTGATTGCTGCCCGGTAGTCGGTCAGATCAGCTGGAACTGTGAGCAGTTCCACTGCATCCTCAGTTAGTTCAGTGTGTTGATCGTCTGGATGTGTGAGGTTGTGAATCTGCACTGACTGGTTAGCCAGAAGGGTGATGAGCCAGATTACCTCACCCAAGGATTTGCCTACGTCCTCGGAGGTTTCCAGAGCATCACCTAGATGTTCGAGACCGCCATATCGCTTGGCGATCAAACGAGTAGCACGCGTCGTTAAGACCAGTTCGTATTCTTGCCCGCCGATACTAATGACCGCACTACGAGACGAATCAACACTGGCAACTACAGTTTTCTTTCCCATGATCACTGTCTCCCTTTTTCTTTTAGTGGCTGGCGGCACGACTTGGATTGGTGGCTGCGGCGGGTTCGTAAACGCTGCTGTACCAGCTGGTAATGGTTTCAGCTTTCACGCCGGTGGCTCCTTCGGTTACTTCGGCTTTCCACGGGTGCTTGCCGGTAGCGTCTGGTTTGTTGCGGCGCAGGATCGTGCCCTCAATAGAAGGCGTAGAAAACGTGATCGAGTCTGCCTTGGTCGCCAAGGTCGTGGTCGGTAAAGCAAACTTCACTCGGTAGAGCCAAAAATACTGGTACTTCCCGTTAGAGCGTGCAGCTCTAAAACCGATAGCCACGGGTGCGCTACCATCCTCAGAAGTGCTGATAAGTACCCCGTTGGCGTCCAGTCTCGCACCAGTTAAGGCAGCTGCAGCCTCTGCCCCGAGATCATCAACCCCAAGAGTGAGTGTTCCAGATTTGAATTCCTTGACAATCTCGGATGCCCCGTCATCGGCATACAAAATCGCCTCAGCCACCTCCACAGACAATTCTGCAGATATTGCTTTAGCGAGCGGTTTAGGAACGGCATAGGTTTCCTCACCGCTAGTGGGATCTTCGCTAATGCTCGCGTAGTAGAGCTTGTCTAAACCAATAGTTGCCATGATGTTTCTCCTTTTGGGTAGTAATTTTCGTTAGATGTCATCGACAGATAGAATTGGGGCATGAGGGAGAAAACGCGATGCTTGACCTATGCGGTGTTCGGGATTTATCTGCTCTTGTTGTTGTGGATGGTGCTGTTCAAATTCGCCACCAGCGTTGACGACATACTGAGCATGCGGCATGCGCGCTACTTAAATCTGATCCCATTTACAGATTCTGCGAATCTTTACGGGTCGAACTTCTTTGATGAGATCGTGGTCAACTTCCTTATTTTCATCCCGTTTGGCTTGTACATGAGGATGTTGTTGAAACGGCGCTCATGGTTAATTCAATTGCTCCCACCGTTTTTAGCAAGCGTGGCATTCGAGGTCGTTCAGTACGTTTTCGCTATTGGGGTCAGCGATATCACCGATGTCATAATGAACACTGCTGGAGCCGCTACTGGCTTAGTAGTTTTTGCTCTGCTAGCCAGATTCTGGCCTGAAAAGAGCGAAAAAGTCATTAACGTCATCGGGTTAGTCCTGGAGATCTTGTTCATCGGATTTTTGACTTTCCTGATCATTGCAAACTCTTAAGGACAGGCTCTAAAACTCGAAACATCGATGGAATAGTGGTGAAAACCGGTATCCGCCTCGTATCCGATATAGCGCCTGGCTGTAATAACCAGGCGAGCGCTAATTAGAGCTTTCGTGATCTGGTCTCTTAGTGCCAAGTAGTTGGTTTTCGTGAACAGTGCGATGCGGACTTCTTCGACTTCGATGCCAGGGGTGTTGTCGGCGAAAACCTCGAGCGAATCTGTCAGTGGTGTGAACACCAGATAAGTGTCTGGTGCCGGAGTCTGGGCATACAGCCCGACCGCATATGGCAGACCCAGCTCTTCAGCGATGTGACTGAGTTGCTCTAGCAACGGTGTGGTCATGGTTTCACCGCCTCGATACGCGTCGCGAGCATTTGTTTCATGGCTTCTACTGCGGGCCTACGGGTTTGGGAACGCGTCGGCGCCAGAAACGGACGAGCTGGCTGGTTGCTTCTTCCGTGTTCGAGGACGTTGGCGATCAAGGCGTTGGAGCGGCCATCGGAGCGGTTTTCAGCGAAGCCGACCTTCACGTTATGGTCACCGCGACTGTTGACCTTCACCGTGGTTGTGCCAAGCGCTGCGAGCAGCTGTCCAGTGGAACGCGAAGGTTGCTTAGCGCCAGAGCCTATTGCGGCGGCGAGGTTTGCTCGCATCCGAGGTTCTACCACGCCAGCACCAGCTTGCAGGACTTCCTCAGCCGACGACTCTAGAACGTTACTGGCTGCGCCGAGCGCATCGATGAAAGTGTTGGGTAGACGGATCTGAACTCTAGCCATGGCTGTTTCCTTCCGGTTCGATACGGTGCGCCATGATCTCGACATAACGACTCATAACCTCGACCGCATCAATCACGTACCGGCCACTAGCACCGGCAATCTCCATCGCCTCACTAACCCGCAGCCCCGGTATTACTCGAATGCGAAACAGCGCATCAGCCTTGCTATAGGCAGCACGGTTCACCCACGCACCACTTGCGTGACGAACCTCCATGTAGGCGCGCACCGAGGCGACGATCTCGTTGCGTGTGCTGGCGAACCCGGCAGCGTCCTTCGTAACCACTGGTGCTATCAGGTCGATGTGCTCGCTCATTTTTCCTAGCGTTGCCACAAGGCGTGCCTTTCTTTAGATTTTCCAGTCCCGATCCAGACGAAGCAGGGTGTTGACTGCGTTCCACACGGCGCGGGCAGCATCGGTTTTGTCTGCCCAAAACCCGGCGGTTGCTCCATCTCTGGATTCGTAGAAATGGGTGGCTAGCATGATAATGCCTTGCCGGGTTGCCTGCGACATGGGCTCCGTTTGGTAGTAGCCCTCGGGCAGATGTTGGTAAGCGGTTGCATAGGAGATGGCAGCCAAAACAAACGAGGCAATCAAAGAATCATCCTCGCTATGGTCGACCAATAGATTCTGCTTGACTAAGGCCATGAGTTCGTCTGTTTTCATGGCTGCCACCTCCTAACTATTTTTATGGTTTACCCTGCGGTCTTTTGGGTAAGAACCTTGATCGCTTCGGGCAAGACGAGCTTGCCGTCTAGGCGTTGGGAGGCGAGGAACCCGATCTGCCCGGTGGTTGCAAATAGCTCGTTTAGGCGTTTGAAGGAGCGGCCTTGCCGGTCAGCAATCCAATAAAAACCGAGGTCACCGAACGCTACTGTGCGCGCCCCCGCTTTAAGCTCAGGTGCAAAAACACTGGTGTAGACGGGTCGTCCAAGGATCATGTCTGGAGTCCCAGCAGTCAGGGCTGGCTGCCACAGGTACTGCCCATTACCATCCTTCAACTTCCGGACGGTTTTGACTGTTGCATCGTTCATCAGCCACACCGCACGCGCCCGGTACGGGGCACGCAAACTATAGTGCAGATCGATGAGTTCATCAGCGCTAATGTCGGTAGGCTTGGCGCTGGTCACGCCAGTTTCCGCTCCGCCGGTTGGGTTGAAGATACCGCTGGGTTTACCTTTACCATCGCCAACCAGGAAAGCTTCTTCTTCAGCAGCTCCAATACGACGAGCAAACTCGCTCGCTAGGTATTGTTCAACGTTAAACGCTGCATCGTTGAGCAGTTCTTCGCTGATTTTCAGGAAAGTACCCAGCTTGAACGCCGACAGAGAAATTTGGGTGAAAGCTTCATCGGATTCGCTATATGGCTTGCCTTCATCCAGCCAGGTAGCAGTGCCATGGGTAGACACGACAGGAATTTTACGATCCCCGCTAGTGGTCTGAATAACCTTGGCGAGGCTTCGCATGACGTTTTGGTCAGCTAAAGACTGCACTAGGGTGCGTTCGAACTCGTCAGGCACTAGGTATCCGCCCTCAGAATCCACCCCCTCACTTAGCGCATTCCTTACTTCCATAGGTGAGGTGTTAAGCCGCATCGCATCCCAAAACGCCCGCTTGTAAGAAGCTGTAGCACGGGCAGGCTTGACCTTACTATCTTCGCCCATGCCGCTTCCAGGAGCGGAAGTGATGGGATTACAGGTCGCCTGGGCAAGAGCGTTTTCTAGGCGTTCGGCTCGCTCACATCGAGCGATCTCGCCGCTAAGCGTCTCAATCTCAGCCTCCATCTTCGCGTAAGCAGCATCGTCCTCAGCGCTCAGGCAGCCGGTTTCGGTGTTGCGGTGCTCATCAAGAAAAGCCTTCGCCTTATTCCAGGTTTCAGCACGGCGGGCATACAAATCAGTAACAGTAGTCATAATGGAATATTTCCTCTCTTAGTTAATGGGGTTGGTTGGTTAAATGGGCGTATAAATCAACAACCCGCCGACCACAAGGGGCAGCGGGCTTTAAACAAGGATGCTCACTTACAGGAGGCGGCGGCCCGGGAGGGGCAGCACTTTTACCGTGCATAGCTAGTTGGGCAACAAGTTTTTGCTCTGAAACCTTTCTGGAAAACACCACGCCGCGCTCATTTTTCGCTCGCCCCGGTACTTTCTTGCTCACCGATTCTTCATCCTCGCCATCACCAGGATCATCACTCTTGTCGGGATTTGTCTTGGTGGGCTCGTCGTCTCTGTCTGGAGCAGGAGCCTGTTTACTGGTGAGGAATTCATTTGCGAACCCCAAGTCGATAGCAGCTGTCGCGTCCATCCATGTCTCCATATCCATGAGCTTGGACAGTTTCGCTCGACTCAGCCCGGTTTTTAGCTGGTAGGCGTTGATAATCGAGTCCTTGACAGATTCGAGCATGTCCAGGGCACGCGACAGCTCGGTTTTATCACCCATAGCGAGCGTGGCGGGATTATGGATCATGAGCATCGAAACCGGGCTCATAGCCACCGTGGACGCCGCCATAGCAATCACAGATGCCGCCGATGCCGCGATCCCGTCAATATTCACCGTGACCTTACCGGGATAATCCAGCAGCATGTTATAGATACGAGCAGCTGCCACTACGTCACCGCCAGGCGAATTCAGCCAGATAGTGACCGGCCCAGACCCCGCATTTAACTCGGAGGCAAAAACCGCTGGGGTTATCTCATCATCTAGCCATGATTCCTCAGCGATAACCCCGTTAATACGCAAAACCCTTTCACCCCCATCACTGTTAGGGCTGGTTTCCTGTGGGGTTAGCCAGTTCCAAAAACGCTTCACATTCTCCTCCTCAAAATTAGGTTCTCTCTAGGTTCTTTAGGCACTTCATCACCAGACTCGCCCTCTTCGGCTTGTTGAAAGTCGGCATAAGCCCCAGCCATCGGCAAGGGCAGCATGTTCCCATTAACCAGGTACAGATCCCCGCCATCAGCCGCCTCGATCCGGTCAAGGTTTTCTAACTCGCGGATATCGTTGGCGCTCAACCACCCGTTTTGGCGAGCTACCGCATAGCCCTCCATACGCGACTGGTAATCCCCGCGCAGCAGCCCCTCGACATTGAACTTCACAAACAACTGCTGCTTTTCACGCGGGTTCAAAAGAGTTTTCGTGATGGCTTGTTCCCAGCGGATTACCCACGGATCAAGGGTGTATTTCACGAACTCTAAAGACTGCTGTTCAATATTGGAAAACGAGGATTTTTCGAGGTCACCAATCATGTGGGGCGGAATACGGAAGATCCGGGCTATCTCGTTGAGCTGAAACTTTCTCGTTTCAAGAAACTGCGCCTGCTCCGGAGACACGCTAATCGGCGTGTACTTCATACCCTCTTCCAAAACAGCGACCTTATTGCCGTTCTTCGCACCACCAAAGGTAGCCTGCCAGGACTCACGCACCCGAGAAGGATCCTTAATCGTGCCAGGATGCTCCAACACGCCGCCAGGTGCGGCACCATTAGCGAAAAAACTCGCGCCGTAGTCTTCGGTGGCTTGTGCCAGACCGATGGCATTACGCGCCATCGCGATCGGGGAATAACCCATCAACCCATCGAAACCCAGACCTGGAACATGAAGCACATCGTTAGGGGTAAGTCGGATCGTCTTGTACTCTCCTGCGGGTTCGTCCCAGGAGGTTTGGTATTCGTAATACAAAGCCTTGCTGTCCAGATCCCTGCCTACGCTCATCCGATTCGGTTGCAGCGGATACAGTCCAATGACTTCGCCTAGACCGTTACGCACTACCTGAGCGAACGCGTTACCCCACAACAACAAATGCGTCATGAGCGTTTCTCTAAACACGAAGCTCGTCATCTCGGGGTTAGGCTCATCGTGAAGCAGGCGGTACAAACCATGATCGACTGCTTTTTCCTTGCCGCCACCGTCCTTGTAACGGTAGACGTGCAGTGGTAGCCCGGCTATCGCTTCGGCCAGGATCCTCACGCACGAATACACGGCGGTCATTTGCATCGCGCTTCGCTCGGTCACCGGACGGCCAGAGGAAGTGGGGCCGAACAGGAACGAATACGACGAGTAAATAGTATGGTTCTCGGTTTGGCGGGGTTTGGGGCGTAGCCAGTTCAGGAATCCCATGTGTCCTTCTACTTTCGATTTAGAATGTTGGGGTGGATAAGGGGTTTCGGCAGGCGTGGCAGAGTGGCGAGTTGGTATTTCCTGCGACTCCTTCGCAAATTGGCCAACGGTGGTTTCTACGTACGCCGGTGAATCCAGCGAATAGTCGAGACCTTGTGTTCATTGGGATTAACCCATCGAGTGCGACGCGATTTGCTGCTCAGAAACTGGGTGGTGATCCAACGACCGAAATGGTTCTGAAATCTTTCCACGTCGACGAAGATGGATCTCCATTTAATTGGCGATCAATGACGATCCTGAACCTGCTCCCTTTGATTGGGCAGCCTCGTGATCTGCCTTATTGGGATAGCGATTCTGGCCGCCAGAAGATTCTGGATTCCATCGACATTACCCGTCAGATACTGAGAGTGATTCTCCCGAAATGCCACTGTGTTCATCTGATGTGGGGTAACCCCAATGACAAGAATTTCCCGTGGAAAAGCACAGTGCTCAAACAACTAATACCCGAGATTGACTCGCTTATTCCTGCCGATCGCCAGGTTCAGGCGTACCTATCCAAGAGCGGACATCCACTGCATCCAGGGTTCGGCGGGCTTGCCCATTGGCGAGGCAAACAACCCCACGACGCATGCCACCTGCTACAACACCAGTAACCCGCGCTGATCGTAGACCGATCCTGTTGATGATCCTGTGCCGCAGCGGATGGCCCGGTCGAGGGCCATGATGGTGGCGACGACTCCGTCAATCTTCTCCGTAGACTTCTGCTTATCCGGCTTAATGTTGCCAGCTGGGTCGGTGCGCACGTGAATGTTATCGACCATCCAGGCCAGCACCGGGTGCCCACCATGCGCAAGCTTGCCTTCCAACGCCAGCTTCATCAGTTCCTTCGATGGTGGGGACATGTCTTTGAAGCCTTGCCCGAAAGGCACCACCGTGAAACCAGCATCCTCAAGGTTTTGGCTCATTTGGATCGCACCCCACCGGTCGAAAGCGATTTCTCGGATATTAAACCGGGTGCCAAGATCCTCAATGAACTTCTCGATATACCCGTAGTGCACCACGTTGCCCTCAGTCGTGAGTAGGTGGCCTTGCTGATGCCATAGGTCGTAGGGGACGTGATCGCGGGCGACTCGCAGTTTCAGGTTGTCTTCGGGTATCCAAAACCAGGGCGCGACCGTGTATTTGTCATCGTCATCCGTGGGTGGGAATACGAGAACGAAAGCAGTGATATCGGTGGTGGATGCCAGGTCGAGCCCGCCGTAACAAACCCGGCCTTCTAACTCATCTAAGTGGACTGGGTCATCGTTTTTGTTCCAGGTATTCATAGGCATCCACCGCACAGACTGTTTGACCCACTGGTTCAAACGCAACTGTCTGAAGGTGTTTTCTTCAGCCGGATTCTGCCTGGCACTATTACAAGCGTCCCTTACTTTCTGGATTGGCACCGTAACGTCCAAGGATGGGTTGGCTTTATGCCACACGGCTTCATCGGTCCAATCATCATCTTGCCCCGCCCCATATATGACTGGATAGAAAGTGGGGTCGTGCTTTTTGCCCGCAAGGATGTCTTGGGCTTTTTGGTGTTGTTCGTAGCAAATGCTGTGGGTGTCGGTGCCGGCGGTTGTTATCAGGAAGTACAGTGGCTGGGTGCGAGCATCCCCACTGCCTTTGGTCATCACGTCGAAGAGCGCCCGGTTGGGTTGGGTGTGTAGCTCATCGAATACCACTCCGGAAATATTGAATCCGTGTTTGGAATAGGCCTCGGCGGATAGTACCTGGTAGAAGGAATTGGTGGGGGAGTAGATGATACGTTTTTGGCTTCTAAGGATCTTTACCCGCTTGGCTAGTGGGGGACACATTCTCACCATGTCGGCTGCCACTTCGAACACGATGGATGCTTGTTGCCGATCAGCAGCACACCCATAAACTTCAGCGCGTTCCTCGCCATCGGCGCACGTGAGCAACAATGCGACGGCAGCAGCCAGCTCACTCTTGCCTTGCTTCTTCGGAATCTCCACATAAGCAGTCGTGAACTGGCGGTATCCATCGGCTTTGAGGGTGCCGAAAAGGTCGCGAATGATTTGTTCTTGCCAATCAATTAACTCAAACGGCCTGCCAGCCCAGCGTCCTTTCGTATGCGTGAGCGCTTGAATGAACGCGACCGCATAGTCCGCAGCCCGCTTATCGTAATACGAGGTCGGCAGAGCAAAGCGGGTTGGCTCGTAGCGTTCAAGGCGGCGCATTGCCATCAAGACACCTCCAATCACAAAGAAAGGAAAAGCTCAACCAGCGTGGGTTGGGCTTTATCGGAGAATCAGGTTTTAGACCATGGCGTCGAGGGCATCGTATTCGCGTTTGAGTCGGTTGTATTCTTGGGCGAGGCATTCGAGGCGGAACCGGTTTTTGCAGGATCGTCCTTCGCGTTCGATGCGCTCGAGTTCGGCTTTGCGTTCGCGTAGAATCATGGTGCCTTCGCCTGGGTCGGTTTCCATCAGTTTCAGGTCTTTGTCGAATTTCGTGTTCATCGCCCTTGTCCTTTCGCTTACCGTGGTTGTTTCGGTATGTATATACAGCCATAGGTGTGCGACTATATCCAGTCGTTTTTGGGCTTATTTGCAAGGAAAATAGCGATAAACATCTCTAACGAAAAGGCGTCAGTGAGAAGGAAAACCCCGCGCGTGGCAGGGGTTCTCCCGAGTCAGGCTTGTTTATTCGGCGGCCATGGCGGCGGTGAGCGCCCAGGAGAGCGCGTGACCGTCGTCAGGGAAAATCTGGTCGGCTTGCTTGATCAGTTCGAGGCCGCATTCGATGAAGGACTTACCCTGCCAGGGGTTCTCGGAGGAGGTTTCGGTCAGGCGGTAGATGCGGGCGTCGTTGCCATAAACCCCGCCCTTGTGCCAACTGTAGCTGGTGGCGATCACCAGGTTGCCGTAGCGCACCACCGCACCGTAGCTATCGGTGGCCATTTGCAGGCGTTCCATCGTTGTCGTTTCCATCGCTGTATTTCCTTTCTTCGCATACCGTTTTGGTATGTATATACAGCCATAGACTCCCGCTTATATCCAGTCATAAAAGGGCTTATTTTCAAGGAAAAATAGAGATTCGCATCTCTTGTCCAGATGCTTTGTCGGGCGGGTTTTTCCATGCCGAATTACCCGAGAGTGGCTTAAGCAGGATTTTGCGAACCTCAGCATACTTTTTACCGCTAAGTCCTATGCGGTAAAGCAGAGAACGCAGTTCATACTTCTCATTACTTGCCTGGCTTGTACTGCGAGTGACGGTGCGGTGGATCTGTTTGGCGTACGCGACCAGCTTCGTTAAGAACTCGGTGTAGGCTGTGATCTTCTCGAACTCGGGCAGCTCATCCCACCACGGGAAACTCAGCCCCTCACTACTGGTGGTGATGCTAAGCTGGCTCGCGCCGAGCGCTTTAGCGATCAAGTCTTTCTTGGCTGCAATAAGTTCATGCAGCCTTGCCAGCTCAGCCTCATCAAGCGTGGCAGGTAGGGTGACTACGAGCCCGTAGTTTTCAGCCTTTTTGGTGTTCACCATTGCTCATCCTCCTCACCATCAAACTCGATGCTTTGAACGTCCATCCAAGCACTGATGAGGCGCAGGTAGTTGTCTGGGAAGTTGGAGACAATCATTTCTACGTGCTCATAGCCGTGGTATTCGGCTACATCCCGCACCGCACCAATATCGGTCAGGTCAACTCCGAGGTTTTCGATTTCTTCCAGATCGGCGTATAGCTGTCCCATCATCACCAAACCCTCTCTTTCTTGCTGGTTGTTTGGTCATGTACATACAGCCATAGGAACGCGTACTTATCCAGTAATTTTTGCCTTAAAATCAAGGAGTTTTAGTGGCCTCAGTGACTATCTGGGAAAGCACGAGTTTGGCGCACGGCAAAGCTATCCCGTTTCCCCACAGCTTGTATAACGCCCGATCTGTCACCGGGGCTGCGAGCCATTTGCGTACTTGGTTGCGGGTTTTAGGTTTTTTCAATCCTTGTACCTTGCCCCAGCTGGCCCAGACCTGCCACCAATAATCCAGCACGTCTTCGCTCGGGTTCTCGATGGCGAGTCCGTCTGTCCAAATATCCGGGAATCCTTGTAGGCGGGCGCATTCGGTTGGGGTTAAGCGTCTCACGCGGTATTCGGGCATGCCAGGGTCGGTGACCAGGGGCGGCTCAGTTGAGTCCGAAGCCAACAGGGCACCAGCAATATTGACGTTTCCTCGGCAGAAGAAGTCTGCCTTCGAGGCGCTCACAACGTCAGGTTCGACGATGGCGATGCCGCCTTGGTTACAGGTCGGAGTTATCCCTGACGTATCGAGCGTCTTGGATACCTCGGTTGAATAACCGTACCTGCCCACTGCCGCGCCGCGTCCCTCATGTAACGCATTGAAACCGTAGGCGGTAGCGATGATGGGAGTATTGCCTCCGCCAGTGCTGTAACGAGCGGTCACGGTTGGTGCTATCTGGCATGGTCCGCCCACTCTGGCATCATGAGGATGATGGTCAAATAGTAGCGGCTCAATAATACTCTGGTCGTTACTGCATCCGAGCGTGCCCGACAGATTTGTTTGCACGAGCGGGCCTTTACCGCCACCCGATTTACCTGCCCGCATCCGCAAGGCGAACACATCTAAGGATTTGCTTGCCTCGTGAGTGCCTGCTCGAGGATTGGTGGGAGGGTTTTGCTTTTCACTGCAGCCCTGCGCAAGATCCCCGCGCAGGCGCGTGGGCTCAAAGAGTATTTGTCCGGCACGCCCGCTTGCAAAATCGCAGATAAGGTAGATTCTTTTGCGTCGTTGGGGCAGGCCGAAAAATTGCGCGTCCAATACTCGCCACGCAATGCTCCATTGGTCTGCCACGATCGCTCCAGCTTTATGCCACTTTTGTACTCGAGGTAGGTCAGCCGCTGCCGTTTCGTCGACAACCGAGATGAGGTTTTGCAGGACGCTGTGGAAGTCGGCTCCTTTATTGCTTGAGAAGGCTCCGGGCACGTTTTCCCAAACAGCGAATCTTGGATATAGACCATGACTTGCCTTTCTCATTTCTCTGATGACTCTGACGGCTTGGTGGAATAGACCTGAGCGTTCGCCAGCTAAGCCTGCCCTTTTACCTGCTACCGACAGGTCTTGGCAAGGAGAGCCAAACGTGACTACATCCACTGGCTCTAGCTGACTGCCGTCAATGTCGCAGATGTCGCCCAGGTGCTGCATTTGCGGAAGGCGCGTGGTGGTGACCAGGATCGGGAAGGGCTCAATCTCGCTCGCCCACACAGGTTCGATACCAACCTTGGTGGCGGCGAGTGGGAAACCACCCGAGCCATCAAAAAGCGAGCCAAGCCTTAAAGTTTTTGTCAAGGGTTAGCCTTTCTGCTTGGGGCGGTCGACCTCTTTCACCAGATCCAGGTAGGCGTATTGTTTGCCGTCTCGCTCACACGTGATCCCTGCTGCGTCTCCGGTTGCTTCGGCATAGCGGCGCAGAATCACGGAAGCGTATTTCTCATCTAGCTCCATGCAATAGCAAGTGCGGTCTGTGGCTTCTGCAGCCATGAGCGTGGAACCAGAGCCAGCAAAGGTATCGAGGATGATTGCGTTGGTTTGGGTGGAGTTACGAATCGGATAAGCCAGCAAATCCAACGGCTTCGAAGTCGGATGGTCACTGTTTTTGCGGGGCTTGGCAAAATTCCACACCGTGGTTTGTTTGCGATTCGCATACCAAGCGTGACGGCCGTCTCTCTTCCACCCATACAGCACCGGCTCGTGCTGCCACTGATACGGGGAACGTCCCAATACGAGGGAATCTTTAACCCAAATACAACAGCCCGACAGGTAGAAGCCAGCNTCTTGAAAAGCGCGACGGAAGTTCAATCCTTCNGTGTCGGCATGGAAAACATATGCAGACCCACCCTTCTCCAAAGCGTCTGCCATATTGGTGAACGCAGCCAGCAGAAACTCATAAAACGCGTCTGCGTCTTGCTTATCACCTGCAATTTTCAGGCCGCTGTTCGATTTGAAGTCCACGTTGTAAGGCGGGTCTGTGACCACCAGATTAGCCTGTTTGCCATCCATCAAAGTTTCGACATCGGCCGGGTTCGTGGCATCCGCGCACATCAGGCGATGCCTACCAACCCTCCAGATATCACCTTTTTCGACAAAGGCTGCCGCTTCTAGGGCGGCGTTCAGGTCGAAGTTATCGTCCTCGATACTGTCGCCGTCAAGAGAACCTATCAACTGTTGTATTTCGGATTCATCGAAACCGGTGAGTTCAACGTCGAAATCGGAAGCATCCAGGTCGGCTATGAGTAGGGCGAGTTTGGATTCATCCCAATCGCCACTGATCTTGTTTAGCGCAACGTTGAGCGCTTTTTCGCGGGTTTCGTCTATTTCGACGACCACGCAGTCCACGGTTTTATAACCCAGATCAGCCAGTACTTTCAGACGCTGATGCCCACCCACAATATTTCCGGTGGTTTTGTTCCAGATGACTGGCTCCACATACCCAAACTCCGTGAGACTACGCTTCAACTTTTCGTAGTCGGGGTCGCCGGGTTGTAGGTCTTTGCGGGGGTTGTAGTCAGCTGGGGTGAGATCAGTTAGCGCTATTTGCTTGATGCGCATGCTTTTTCACCGCCTTAACAAGCTCACGGCTAGTAGTCCAGGTGTCTTCCCACTTGCGTGTGTAATCCCCGAAATGCCCATACGTCGAATAGCGCACATAGCCGGGTGCTCGCAGTCCAAACTGGTCGATGATCGCAGCCGGACGAAGATTAAAGACATCGCGCGCAGCAGCCGTGATTATTTCGTCGGTGTATTGGCCGGTGCCGAGCGTGTCGATAGCAAAAGCGACCGGGTCGGCTTTGCCAATCGCATAAGAAATGCTCACTTGGCACTCTTCAGCTAGGTGTGCATCCACCACCGTCTTGGCGATCAGCCGCGCCATATAAGCACCCGACCGGTCAACCTTAGAAGCATCTTTACCACAGAAAGCTCCACCACCATGTCCGGCCAGCCCGCCATAGGTATCAACCATAAGTTTTCGGCCAGTGAGTCCGGTGTCGGCTTTAGGGCCGCCCTCCACGAACCGCCCGGACGGGTTGATCAACACAACCGTGTCCGCATCTACCGGTAGATACCGCTGGCATGCTGGGCCAACAATCAGCGATGTTATTTCACGGCGCAACACCTCAAAATCCTTGGATTTATCGTGCTGAACGGAAACCACCACCGTCTCTACGGCTTGCGGTTTTCCTGCGTCGTCGTAGCGCACCGAAACTTGTGCTTTACCATCCGAAAGGATCCCTGTGATGGTTCCTTGCTTGCGCGCGTCATCTAGCTGCTTACAAATCTCGTGGGCTAAAACAAGGGGTAACGGTAAACGCTCAGGTGTATCGGTGCAGGCATAGCCGTAGACCGTGCCTTGATCACCAGCCCCCTGAAGACAATAAGCGGACTCATCGCCATGGCGAGCCTCTAAAGATGTGCTCACCCCGTCGTTAATATCGTTAGATTGACGCCGCACCCACACGTACACCAAAAATCTCCACGGCTTATAGCCAGCTGCAGTCAGGGCTGTGCGTACGCAATCTCGCAAGTCCACGCGAGCTTTAGTGCTGATTTCACCGGTGACAATAATGCGTCGCCCAGTAGCCATGACCTCTACCGCGACGCGGGCGTTGGGATCGGCGTAGAGAATTTCGTCGAGAATCTGATCAGCAATTAGATCGCACAGTTTATCGGGGTGACCGATACACACTGCTTCAGCGCTGCGAACCGTAGTCATAGGAATGCCCTTTCAGTAGAAAATCAAAAGAAATAAAAACTCCCCACCATGTCCAACGAAGAGTGGGGAGCAAAGATAGACAGGCGAACCCGAATCATGTGTGATACTGGAATACGTGCAAGACGAAACGAGTAAACCTAATCAGCCAGAACCTTCCGGCGGCAATGGTAAAGCCGTGGCTTACGGAATGATCGCCGGGATAATGACCGCCATAATCTTTCGGTTCATTATGGACGATAATGCCTTAGCGATAACTATTGGCACAGGAGTCGGAATCGCGATAGGGGCAGGCTTGACCGCAACAAAACGCTCCAAATAATCCCGGGAAACAACTAGGGCGCATCTACGAGCGTGCTTTCAACAACTGCTCCATAACCTCATCACCCGGAGCCGCACCCGAATAGTCACTAGTGCAGTTCGCCCGCACAATCTCAAAAATCTCATACCAATAAACATTCGCCTGCTTACCAAAAGACTGGGACATCGCAACAAACGGGGAAGCGATAGCAGCCCCCGTGGTCGGGTGCTTTCCGAGCAAACCGAACTTGGAGATCGCCTGCTCACACTGCACATAGCGGGCGAACGCCTGGGCGTAGGCCTCAATCAGACGCTTAGAAACAAACCTCGTGCAACCACGCTCGTCAAGCCAGCGCCATGTCTCTCGGTAGACAATGTCCGCGCCCAGCGGTTTGCCATCGCGTTGAACCTCAGAAAGATACTCAGAAGGCTCCGGCATCACCTCACCAGCAAGCACCGCGCCCTCACCAACATCTGCGCCCTCAAAATCGAAAGGGCTTGCTAGCGGATCTTCCAGGCGAGTAGCAGGCAGACCCTTAGCGAGTTTCTCACTCAGCGGGTCAGGTTTCGCACCAGCCCTCACGCGCCGCCCACCACGATTGGTTCCGTCTTTCGCCATGAAATCTCGCCTCCTTCCAGGCGGTTAGCCCGGTAATGGAGGGCTTGCGGGTTAATACCCTGTTTGATTCGGTCTTTTTGCGTACGGTTGGCCCCGCCCGCTGACCTTCGCCAAGTCTGTAGAGATTCGAGGCTCCCAACCCCTCACCAAGGCGACGGGGATTTGCCGTAAGCGACGAACAAAACTCAATTGAGTATCTTTGAGGTAAAGCGTGTTTTCGCGCGTCACAGCGGAAAACCACGTTTTAGTAGGTGTAGACCTGAGGTGCTTGCCGCCACCGGTCGCCATCGAGCGCCGACTGACGCGAATGACAAGGCTTGCACAAGCTGCGCAGGTTAGAAAAGTCGTGGCTGCCACCATGGTCTAAGGGAAGAATGTGGTGGACTTCAGCCACCGGCGTTATCTTTCCTTGAGCTTGACAGTCTTCACACAAAGGATGCTGAGCGATGTAAGCGGCGCGGATCTTCCGCCACCGGGCACCGTAACGCTTGTTGATTCTCGGGTCACGTTCAAACTTACGGTAGTTCTTGTCCGCTTCCTTGGCGTGGATCTCGCAGAACCTTTCGCGGGTTAGTTCGGGACAGCCGGGCGTGGAGCAGGGACGGGCTGGTTTGCTTGGCATTGCACCCACCGTCCCTTCCCAAACAAAGTGAAACCCTCCGGTCAGCAGTTCAGTGTTGTTTGTTCCGGAGGGTTTCGCTTTTCTATATTTCTATCCATTTACAGTATCTCAGGCTCTAACCTGGATTTCCATCGCAGGGTTCGGATACTCGCTAACGCATGGGTGCAAGCTAGCACCTGCCATACAAAGCCACGGCGAGGCGATCCAACGCTCGGTTCTTTCGCCGGTAAACACTGTCGCGCTCGATGTAGAAGTGGTCACCGATCATTTGGACTCGTTCGTCTTGGTTGCCTTCACCCAAGAAGAAGTTTTCCAACACGAACCTGTCGTCTTCAGCTAAAGATCCCCAGGCTGGTAGGAACCAGTCGAGGTAGTCTTGGGCTTCTTGTTTTCGGGCGGCCAGCAGGTCGATCTTGTCGAGGGTTGCGGCGATGCGGCGTTCACCTGCATGTGGGTCTTTCGCGTGCGGCAGGCCAGTTAGCTTTACGCTCGAAGGGCTGGTCAGGTCGGCTCTTAGTTGGTTGGCCTCAGCGCTGGTGTCTTGACCAGCTGCTTGTTCCATCAGCGGGTAATCCTCTAGTGCGCAGATCGCGGCTTTGCGGGTATCGAGGTATTTGGTCATCACATGCATAATGAATTCTCCTTCGTGGTTGTTAGTTGGGTTTTGACCGCTTCAATCAGTGCGGCCTGCGTAACGTTCTTAGCTTCGAGTGCTTTAAGTACTGCTTCGTCGAGAGTGTCTTCAGCTGCTAGGTGGGTGATGGTGACTGGCTGGGTTTGGCCTTGCCGGTAAAGACGGGCGTTGGTTTGCTGATACAGCTCCAAAGACCACGTGAGTGAAAACCAGATGAGCAGGTGCCCGCCTGCCTGGAGGTTGAGGCCGTGACCGGCAGATGCCGGGTGGATCAGTCCGAGAGGTATCTCGCCCGTGTTCCACGCTGTAATATCCTCGGCAGTCTTTAGGACTCGGGCTTGTGGGAAGCGTTCGGTGATTCTTTTCAGGTCGTGTTTGTACCAGTAGGCCACCAGAAGGTTCTGCCCGTTGGCGGCCTCGAGGAGATCCTCGAGAGCATCTAGTTTTGCGCTATGAACAGTAATTGCCTGGCTTTGCTCGTTGTAGATGGCTCCGGAGGCCAGCTGCAAGAGTTTGCCCGAAAGCGCGGCTGCGTTCGCTGCATCCACGGTTTGTCCATCTAGCTCGATGACAAGGTCTTGCTTGAGTCGCTCATATACCGCCCGCTCCTTGCTAGCGAGTTTCACTTGCTTGGTTGTTACCGTCAGCTCCGGCAGCTTCAGGTGGTCGGTGGTTTTCATGGACAAGGTGATGTCCGAAATTGCCTCATAGATCTCGTCCTCAGCACCAGCGCGCGGTTTATATGTAAACACCTGCATTCCATTGCGTTTATCGGGGAGGAACCAGCGATCCCGAAACCTAGTGATATAGCGTCCCAGTCTGGTGCCGCCATCTAGCAGCCGGAACTGCGCCCATAAATCCATCAGGCCGTTGGCTGCTGGTGTTCCGGTCAACCCAACCCAGCGGGACACATAGGGCCGTATCTTTACCAACGCCGTGAAACGCTTGGCCCGGTGATTCTTGAAACTGGATAGTTCGTCAATGACGACCATGTCGAAAGGCCAGGATGTACCGTAGTGGGCGACCAGCCACGGGATATTTTCGCGGTTGATCAAAGTCACCATCGAGTTCTTCGCCAGGGCGTCGAGGCGCTCGGCTTTGCTGCCAACGGCTACCGCCAGCGACAGGCCCTCAAGGTGATCCCACTTGACTGCTTCGGCTGGCCAAGTATCACGGGCTACGCGAAGTGGCGCGATGATGAGGACTCGGGTCACGAGGAAGTAGTCGAGGACGAGCTGCCAGATAGCCGATAGTGCGATGACGCTCTTGCCTAGGCCCATTCCCAGGAATATTGTGGCCTGGTCATGGCAGGTAATGAAGTCGGTTGCTAGGCGTTGGTAGTTATGCGGCTTGTAGCGCATCACTCACCTCCGCAATCCCATCCAGGCTGTCTACCACAAAGACTTGGAAGCCTTGATCACGCAGTTGAGCCATCCGACGGTTCTGGATTGGCCTAGGTTTGGCTCCTTGTGCTTTTACTTCAGCGAAAACAACTCGTCCGGCCTTGAGGCAGATACGATCCGGTACACCAGTTGTTCCTGGGCACACGAGTTTCCAGCAGATCCCGCCCAGGTTTTCAATGGCGGTTTTGAGGGCTTGTTCTAGGTATTTTTCTCTCATTGGTCTTCACCTCTTGTGGTTGGAGGTGCAGACCGGTGCAGGGTCAATCCATACTTTCCCTATAGCTATTTTTATTAAAATTTTTCCCTATAGAGAAAGTTGCTATACGGTCTGCACCGGTCTGCACCCTCGGCTGGTTTTAGGCACAGAATTCGCTTTTGATGGCTAGTCCGAAGACGCGGATCCCGGTTTTAGTTTTCTTACGCACGTAGCCGGCTTGTTCGGTGGCGGCGTTGAAGTCGATCATGGGTCGAGCCCACCCGCTGGTGGCTTGCGCCCACGCCCGATATGTCTGGTAGAGGTCACCTGCCCGCTCCGATAGGCCCTCGCCGGTTTCGCATTGGTCTTCGAGGAATTGGGAAAACCAGTCATTATCGTCGCGGTAAGCGTTCGATGCTTCGATGACTTTGCGGGGTGGGTCCAGGTGGTAGTCATCGGCGTGGATCGCTCGCGCGCCTTCCATCACCCACGCCAGCACCGCACCACCGGCATGCTCGTAGAGATAGTCGGCATAGTTTTTGATATCTGCGGTGCCTTCGATTTTTGCTTCGAAAGGGATCACGATCAGGCGACGCCAAATACCTGTATCCATCGCCCCAACCCTGGGCAGGTGATTCGTATACAACACCAGAGTGTGTGAGGGCGTGAATGCGAACGGGTCCTTATATTTCTTTTCCGCAGTGATCTGGTCGGTAGAAGCGAGCTGTTTGACGTTCGAGGTTGAAAGGCGCATGCCTTCTTCTGTTTCTGCTGCGATCAGTAGGCGTTTGCCTCTGGCTTCGGCTAGTTCGGGTTTAACGTTGCGGCGCACCCCAACGGTGAGCGCATCGGCGGAGATAGTGCCCGCGTAGGTGCCGAGCACTCGGGCGATGGTATTCCAGAACGTGGATTTGCCGTTACGGCCATCCCCGTAAGCGATCACGAGGGCCTCAACCATCACCCGCCCGATCACCGCCAGGCCACAAATACGCTGCACGTACCCGATCAGTTCTGGGTCTGCCTGGAAAAATACATCCAGCGCCTCCAACCAGATCCGGGCACCTTCCTGGGTTGGGGCGAGCGAGGTTTGCTTTGTCAGCAAATCAGCTGGATCGTGGTTCTTTCTCGCGCCTGTTCTTAGGTCGTAGCTGCCATCGGGGGTGTTGAGCAGGTACGCATCCTCATCCAGCTCGCTAACCGCGACCTGCAATATAGGTGCTGCTTCTTTCAATGTGGCACTAATGTTTTTCGATGTTCGCCTAGTAGTCACGAAATTTCGGTAGGCCTGTGCAGCCTCCAACTGATCCAGGGCATCCAGCTGACCTGCCTCTAATTGGGCTAAGCCTTTCTTTTTCGATGTTGCCTCAGCCATAACATCTTCGGCACCGCTATCGCTCATCTGCTGGCCGGCATTAGATAGTAGGGTTTTGGCTTCTTCGAGCTGGCGGGTTGTTAGCTCTTGAGCCACACCGCGAGCGGTGAGCTCGTTTTCTTCCCAGAAACTACCGTTGTAGACCAGCCATTTCGTTGACGGCGAGTACCGGATTTTATTCGCGTACTCGGCCGCAAGCAGGTCCGCTTGGCCGACATCGGAAAAATCTCCAGGCCGCAAACCCGACAACACCCGATACACCTCCGGCGACACATAATCCGGCTGGGCAGCAACCTTGGCAGCGAACTTACAAGCACTATCCCAAATCAGGGCAAGCTCACCGGCGGGTAGCGGCGGATCACAAAGGGCTGCTTTACGGTCGAACAACTCGCGGGCCTGCGTGGTGTTGCCGTAGCGGATAAACACCCGACCCGCGAACCTAGACAATGTCGCATTTCGGGAGCCCTCACCAATTGCCTGTGTGGAGGCATCGAAGACTGCGAACATATCCTGCTCATAAGCTGCCGTAAGCCACGCGTCCAGCAGCTGCACACCTTCGAATACGGCGACCTCAGCAGCGGGGTTGCCGTAGATGAAACGGCCAGCATCCAAAGCATTCGCATCAAAAAAGCTGAAGCGTGCAGCCAAACACTTCTTGAGCCCCGCGTACTCGCTAGCATCGCTGATCTTGGTTATCGGGTAGTAGACGTGGAAACGCGGCCGTGCGGACTCCCTACCTTTGATTTTCATGTGGTTACGGCTGGTGGCGGTCATAAACGCCACACCCGCCATCAGCTCAGACAACGAATCGGGCGTGATCCATTCTTCGGGGTTTTCGGTGTGGTCGTTGTCTATATCCATCACCACACAATCCGAAACCAGGAAGTTCTCGTTCGAGCGGTGATTGTTCTTATAGGTGGCTACTACATGGTCGAGTTTTGCTACCTGCTGGAGGTCTGCTTTGCAGGTGACCTTAACCTGGTTCGGGTAGCGGCTATTGAGTACTTGGCCTGTGCTAGTTGATGTTGCGCACGTGAATGTCTTCACTTGGCATCACCTCGTCCAGATTGAGCCTCAAGCGTGTCTGCCGCGAACCGCAGCACTTTGATAAGAGTCCTCAGTTCGTCGTCTCCAGCAGCGACTAGGTTTAGTTGTTGAGTTCCAGGGTCGATAGATATCTCGAAACTTCCGCAGCCTTGTTCCTTGAAACTTAAGTAGGTGCGGCACCCGTGACCTCCGTCGCCGCCTTGGTAGCCATTCGTGCCCACGCAAACATTCATGATCGAGCAGCTAACTGAACTAAGCGTTTCGCATGATATGAGTCGGCCGTCGATATGAACGTTTTGTGTGCCGGTCTCGTCAAACCCATCGATACGCCATTTAGCACGATTGGCTTCTTCTATCCGTATCTGTTGATACTTATCTGTAGCGGTGCTCTCCATTAGTAAGTAACCTCCTGAAAATCGGCGTTGAAATAGTGGATTGGTAGTTCTAGGTCGCGGGCCCACTCGATTTCTGCACGCATACCCCGACTAACCCGGCCGGTGTAAACCCACACCGCCTCGCACTTACCGAGAAGAACTCGGTTAAATGCCATCGCTAGTTCGCGCTCATCAAGGTCGTGATCGTCCATGAACTGGGGAAACAACAGATGCGGCGCTAGTGGTATCTGCCCGGCAGAGACAGCGAAGGCGCAAAACTGGCGAGCCAGCGCCGTATTCGCCTGTACGTCGCCTGAGTAGGGTGAGCAGATATATGTCAGCGGGCGGGCCATGTTCTCGGCAAGCTGTAACTGCTTGAGGACCTTGTAGCTGGTCGGATCAGCATAGCCGTGGCAATTACGGCGTGATAGGCCTAGTACGTGATCTGTGGTGGCGCTCATCAGGCTTCCACCTCAGATTCGCGTTCGATGACCGGCAGGATCCCGCACCGGTTTTTCAAAAGGTCGTAGATGAACAGGCGCCCGGCTTGAGTCCAATACATGTGGGTGCGCATCTTGCCCGGTGCGTATTCATGGGTCTTGGATTGGGCAAAGCCGCGCTGGGCGTAGTCGGCGTAGAGGAACCAGCGGCCCGCGCGGTGGAACTGGATCTTTTCGTCACGCAGGATTTGGTTGAGGCGTTTGGCTGATAGCCCGTAGTCTTTCGCAATCTCGGTAGCAGACAGCAGAGAATCGGATTGCAGCACGATGTCGTAGTAGGAAATCTTAGGGGTTGCCTCAGCCAACAGCTGTTCGGCAATCAAGCGTTTGGTGCGCTCGGCACGCAAATGGGCCAGCGCCTGCTCAAGGAACTCATCATCATCTAACAGCTGGTCGATGGCATAAACACCGTGGCGGCGAATAGTCGGTAGGACCTCGTCGAAAACCCACTTCTCAAACTGCTGGGCAGCTGGCAGTTTTGAGGAGACGATAAGCCGGTAGACATCACCTTCTGTTATGAATCTGGTCTGCTGGATTCCGCCTGGGGTTTGAAGGGGGTAGCGTTTCACGACCCCCTTGCAATGACGCGCCAGAGCATCTTTAGTATTCGCATACCCAAGTGCCGCCGCGATATCGCGACCGCAAAATAGGATTCGTTCTTCTTCGTTGATGGTGCGGATCGTGCCGAAAGCTGCATTAGTGAATGCTTGTAGTTGGTTACCCATGGGGGCTTCCTTCCTGAGAGCCCCAGGTAGGCGAAAAGTGGTGCGCCGGCGGCGCAGTAGAGTAAGGGCTCCTACTGGACTGCCGATGAACCTAAAAGTGTTAAATCGAGAAGCCCGAACCACCGCAACGCAGCCAGCAGAAGCAGGGATGAAAAGAACCTGTGTGCTGTGGCGATGCTGGGTATACTCCGTGGGCATTACCCCTAACCAATGGTGATGATTAGGGGTATGGAAAAGATTGATAAGGCGAGCGTGTGGGCGGTGTTTACGCAGATGCGGCTGCGCTGTTTCCTCGAATACGTGTGCGAGCTAGAAGACAACCAGCCTCGAGACAGCTTGCAAGAGCAGCTTTATTGCTGTGTCCGGCAATTCTTGGACGCTAGCCCGGCCGAAATACTAAAGACCATAGATTCTTAATCTTTGCGGTAGTAGGAACACTCGTATCCGTCAGCAGTCAAGGGCAGGCCTTCTGCCCAGTCTGGCAGCCTGGACATGAGTTGGCAGACGTTCTCAACGGTGAAGCCGGAATCTAGTGGTTCGTCGATGACGATTTCGTCGTGAACATGCATCACGATCCGATGGCCTGTTTCAGTGACGTTTTGCATGCCATTCACGAGTAGGTCGCGGGCGACTGCCTGGACGATATTCTCGACTAGTTTGCCGCCATAGGTTTCCAGGCGTCCCCACCTGCGCCCCGTGGTGATACCCCAGTAGGTGATCGAGGTACCACCAAAACGATTCTTACCCAGACCAGGTTTCACGTACGCCAACCGTCTACCCGATGGCAAAGTGATGAACAGGATCCCGGACTCAAGAGCGAAGGTGAGGTTACGCAGGCGCACTGGTCTACGAGTGGTGATGGCTTCAAGTGTTGCTTCTTCGACTTCCTGCCACAGCCACACAATGTTCGGGTTGGCTGCCCGCCAGGCATCCACTATGGGTTTTAGTTCGTCTTCGGCAAGCCCCATCCGCAAAGCACCCATTGCCTTCAATGCACCAACGGAGCCGCCATAACCGCAAGCCAGCACCGCTATCTTCCCTTTCTGCCGCAGCCCGGCATTGGTACCGTGTTTTTCGACTTTGACTCCAAACATGCGGCTGGCTGTCTCGCAATAAAGATCCTTGCCGTCACGAAACGCGGCGAGGGTAGATTCTTCACCGGCGAGCCAGGCGATCACCCGTGCCTCAATAGCTGAGTAGTCGGCGACAATAAACCTGTTACCGTGGCTGGGAATGAATGCGGTGCGGATCAGCTGGGAAAGCGTGTCGGGTACTGATTCGTAGAGCAGTTCGAGCGCTTCCAGGTTCCCGGCTCTCACGAGAACGCGAGCTTCATCGAGGTCAGGTAGATAATTCCTGGGCAGGTTTTGGACTTGGACGAGTCGTCCTGCGAAGCGTCCGGTTCGCCCGGCACCATAGAACTGCAGCAGGCCGCGTGCGCGTTCATCAATGCCTGCTACGTTTTGCATCGCCTGATACTTTTTCACCGAAGACTTGGCGAGGTCTCCGCGCAGCTCGAGTACTTCTTTCACCACGCCAGTGGCCGTTTCGAGAGCAGTCTCGACTTCGGCTTTCGCGAGCGATTCCAGTTGGTAGTCGTTTTTTGCGAGCCAGTCTTTGAGTTGGATCGGGCTGTTCGGATTCTTCAGGCCAGTTAGCTCTTGGGCACGAGCCAAAGTAGCCTGCCGATGTTTATCATCTAAAGTTACAGCGGCATTAACGAGGGTCGCATCGAGGTTGATTCCGGCATCGTTGATGCGCTGGTCGAGAGCGTAAGCCGCCCATTCGTCCTCTGGTACAGGGAAGCGAGCTAGCTTGGTGTGGATGGCTTGTTCAACCTCCACATCACGGCGGTTGTATTCCTTGAAGGCCTTCCAGCCTGCCGGATCAGATAAGGGCAGGTTACGGCACGCGCCTTCATTAATGAGAGACGGGGTGGCTGGGGTGCAGAACTGCTTAATCAGCTTCTTACCTGCCGTGTCTTTCTTCACCGGCAGATCCAGTACTTTCGCTACTTGGTCTAGGCTCATGGGCATCCCAAGATATGCTGCCCAGACCATAGAGCACCGCCACTGGGCCGGATCCAAAAACTCGCCTTCAGGCAATAGCTCTGAGTGGTGACGATGTAGCCATGCTGACAGGCAGATGCGCTCGAAAGTGGCGTTGAATGCCCACTTTGTAATTTGTGGATCCACCAGAGCGGCACGTATCTCGTCGGGTAGTTTTTCTCCGCTAGCCATATCAACCACCTGCACCGGCTCGTCGTCGATGGCGTAGCCGAACAGGAGTATCTGGAAGTCTGGGTGGGCGGCGTATGGGTAGACTCCGGTTTTTGAAAGATTTGTGGGGCTGTAAGTTTCTAAATCGATTGATATATGCACGATTTGTCCTATGTGTTTTGTAGCGGGGCAGGGAGCCAGCCTCATGGTTTGGCTGACTCCCTGCCTAGCTATGGTGCCCGGCTAACTCTGCTCTGAAGTTTTTAGGGCAGAGTTTTGGTATCGCGCCTGCCAGCGTTGAATCTCACGTTTCGATTGTCGTTTCCTGATCCATGCGACCAAGAGCAGGCCGAGGATATCCCCAAATAGTGCCCCTGTCGCGCAGGCGATGATTAGTGCGGTGCCAGCCATCAGGCAAGCGCTATAGCACTCAGACATTTGTATGCTCCTTTCTTTGTTCTAGTTGAGGAAATCGTCTCCACTGTTATTGGTGAAGGCGGAGAAGTCCTCCTCAGCAGACACGTGACCGCCACCTAAGGGTTCGCCGTCGCGAATCTTTTGGATGTTGCCTAGCCCGCAGGCGATACCTTTGTTGCCGTTGGTGTTGAACGCGTAGAACGTGATCGAAGCACGCGCGTAACATCCGGAGTAGACCTGGGAGCGGTCTAGGATCGGAGCCAGGGTCTCATCAACTACCTGCGGCGGTGTCGTGGAGTTTGCGTTGACGAACATCGAGTTTGCGTATGCTTCGTCGTCGCGCTCGGTGTCTCCGTCGCGCAGTGGTAGCTTCAGCGCCGCTTTGTTAGGTCGCTTGCCACCAAACTTGGCCGTACCTGCCTCGATGGCAGCGTCAATGGCGGCCTCGATCTTCGCCAGCGTTGCTTTATCGGACTTCGGAATAATAAGGCTGACAGAGTATTTCGGTTTGGATCCTTGGATGGATTTGGCTTCGAACAGGTTTGCATACGACAGGCGTACTTCGCCGGTGATGACTCGAGTTGGATTCTTTACTGACATTGCTAGTTACCTTTCTGTTTATTTCTTGGTTTTCTTTATTTGAGTGAATTCTTCGGCCGCGCTCACGGTTGCCAGTGCGGGCCGTTTGTCTGTTTCAGGCACCAGGGTGGGTTTGCCCGGTGGCTTGACGATCAGGGTGCCGAGGAGTTCGTTGAAGCGTTTCTTGCCCAGCTGTTTCTCCAGTGCCGTAATCGTCTTGAGCTTGCGCTCAAAAATGTCGCTGACACCTGCAGCCTCAGCCGCCTGCGCGACGGCGTTTTCGTCGGTGTACTTGCGAATCGAGCGTCCTTCGACGAGCTTGAAGCCAGCCCAGGTCTTGCCTTGATTAATCGCTAGCGAGAGTGCGTAGGCCTCGATGTCAGATGCCCAGGCTTTCAACTTCGGCAGCTTGGTGAGCACCTCAGCAATCTCCACATCGCTAAGCTGGGCTGGTGGAGCGAACTCCAAGCGGGCTAGCGCTAGATTCGCCTCGGCCCTAGCTCTACAAGTCGCTGCTAGCTTGCAGAAACGACACCAATCACCTGCCGCAAAGCAACCTTCACCGCGAGCTGCCTGCTTGGCCGTTGGGCGCACAACCTTCTCAGCCCACGCCCTCAGTTCGGTGACGCTAACTGTCCAGGTGTCCACGTTGGATCTGCGGGGTTGGAAGATTGTCACCGCCACCTCACAGATATCGTAGAGAGGATCGAAAGCAGCCAGCGCACCGAGCGCATACAACATGAGCTGTGGGTTGCGTTCTGCCTCAACCAGCACACCTTGCCCGTATTTCAGGTCAATGATCTGCAATGCCGGTTCGGCGATGATTACGCAGTCGCCGGTACCAAACCCACCCGGCACCAGATAGGAGTAGTCCAGGCGCTGCTCGATCAACACTTGAGGGTCTGCACAGGTTTTGCGTGCCTCACGCAGCCGCTCTTGGATGAAGGCGACGTAGTCGTCGGTATGGGCCTCCATCTCAGAGTCGATCCAATTTGATACCGGCTTCATGGATGGTGCCTGATGCAAGGCGTGGCGTAGTTTCCACTCCGCCAGCGCGTGAGCCACCGTACCCTGCTCGGCAGCAGCCGAAGACGAATCCGGCAGACCCGCCTCCGCTAACGCTGAGGGCGGGCAGTTCAGCCACCGGTGAGCGCCAGAAGCACTAAGGAGTGCGTGTTGGTCAGGCATCAGATAGCCTCTTCGCCTGATCAAGCAGCCACCCATATTTGCCCGGGTTCACATCCGAAAGGCGCTGCGCACCCGCATCCAGGATCAGCTGGCGCACCTGCGCAGTCTTACCTGCCGAGGAAAGCTCTGCTAGCACCCCACGAACCTGTTCAAGTGAAACCACTGGAGGCGGGGGAGTAGGTTGAGGTGTTGACTGTGTGGTTTGCCGGCCGTGTTCAGCTACCGCATCAGATAATGCTGGCTGGGCGAGCTGGGCGGCAGCCATAGGACGCGCACCGCTCATGCCAGCATGATCCTCAAACCCCTCCCAGGCAGCAGACTCCACATCCGCCGCTAGAGCAGTCACCAACTCAGCAACATGATTGAGAGCAGAAATAACACTGTTTGCTTGCGTGACGTTCACTTCGCCTCACCTGCCTTGGTTACGCCGACCGCCTCCGCAAGCGCTATCAGCGACTCGTCGGGATTAGGTTTTTCGTGGATATCGATCTGGTCGACACTCTCACCGGGCACGATGATCATGAGTTTGCGAGGGGCACCGAACAGGAACCGGGCGATGCGTTCGCGTACTTTTACTGTTTTGGTGGCGACGATTCCCGGGTCGGCCGGGATGTGTTTAGCGATGGAAAGCTTCAAACCATGAGATGCCATGATTGCTACTCACCTTGCCTTTCGGTCATGGGAGCTACCTGGCTGGTTTCTCCCTCTAACTCACTGCCGACCGGTGCTAAAGTGTTAAATCCGGCCTCCACCAGTGCTGCGTGCAGCATCGCGAGCGCTTCTTTATAAAGCTGGGAAACACGTGCGCGAGTAAGACCAAGCTCGCGGGCCACATCAGCCTGCGAGACCGGCTTACGAACATAAGCGTCAGAGTTTTCGGTGCCGGGTTTCGGTCCGTAATCACCAGCTGGATGCATCAGCTCAATGACTTGGCGGTGCCTGACATCAAGTCGTTCGCGGGCCTTTTGTAAAGCATCCAGCATCCTTTCCCTATAGGCCGCATCGATATCAGTTAGAAGCTGGTTTTCAGCAGAAAGAGGCAAAACTTCGTCCCGAACCTTGGGCTCTTGCTTCATATAGTCGAGGGACCAAGGAAATGATTCTGGCGCCCGGCAGCCCTGACGCTCCTCGCAAGCACGCCCACAGTTACACTTCTTTTTGCCCTTGCCACGATCCCCACGCTTGGCATCGTGAGCAACCGCCTCCTCTGCCCGCCACAAATCGTCACAGATTTCCTGCGGGCTGCGCGGCGCAACCTTATCGAGTGGCAGGTTCTTTTCCTTAGCGCGCTGGCGACGGTCAGAATCAATCATGACCGCGAAATCGTCAGCATCAATATCGAAGCTTTTAACTTGGTAGTCGTTTTTGAACGTGTATCCTTCGGACTTGAGGTTGACCTTCACGGTCTCGTCTCCATCTCCCTGACAAAGTCAGGGCTTGTGGAGACCCGCGCTAAAGATTGCTCAGATCACTAGTGAAAACCGCTTGAGGAGACGACAAAGGCGAGTCACCCTCTTGCCCGAAGGCGTGTTGAGGGTGACCCGCCGAGCGCTCCCAGAGCAGGTCTCACTAGTGAACTTGTTTGTCTACAACCACAACCACGTACGTTGTGGAGGTCGCCTACCCGCCAGGCAGGCCCTCAAAGCCGGAGCTTCGAGCTTGAGTGGGAAGATGCACCGTGGCCACCGGTAGCAACCACCCCTCACTAATAAGTCATGGGAAACCCCAAAACCGGACGGCCTTGCCTCAACTTGTGTTTGCTGCCATATCGCGAGCCCACTGCGGGGCCGTTTTCGGGTTGGCCTCCATCAGGTGCTTGATCGCCTCGGGAAGGACCTCCCCTATAAGCACCGGCTCGCTACCTGATCGTTGGTCTGCCGCCCAGATCACCTCCTTGTATCTCGTGCCGACACGCGTCAAGTGCCTAAAAGTTGACAGCTTCCCACTTAGTCAATTAGACTCCACACGGGCTTATTAATCACAAAGTCATTTTGTCGCCGCGAGGAGAAAACCATGTCCACGGAAGCCGGTTTTTCAGGGTCTATGCGTCCATTGTTGCGTCGAGATGTAATCTTCGGTGACACCGGGTTCGGTGTCTATATTCGCGGGGAAGATGAGGGTTTAGTCCTTAAGGGTAAGACGGTCTACAAGTGGCTTAAGACCGTTGCTCCGCTCCTGAATGGTAAGAGGACGTTAGGTGAACTGCGTACCATGTTGTCCGAATCTCAGGCAGAGATGCTCGAGAAGCTGGTTTTGGCTCTGGCCAACCGCAATCTGGTTCGGGATGACGACCCCGAAGACGAGTCCGTCCTGCCGGCTAATATTTCCAAAAAGTACGCCAGCCAGATATCTTTGATTCACCACTTCGTCGGTGGTCCACGTAGGCGTTTTGATAAGTTCCGGAACGCCAGGGTTGTTGCAGTTGGTGACACCGCGATGATTCGCGCTGCGGTCAAAATGTTGCACGCCAATGGTAATGAGTCAGCTGAAGTTATGAACTCGTTGGACGGTTTAAATCTCGATGCCTTTGATGCTGTTCTGATTGACTGCGACGCAGTTGGCGCCTCGTGCATCTTCCAACTAGAAGAGCAGGCGAAGGGTGCTGAAGTTATCATCATTCCTGCAATGACTATCGGGCAGCGTTCTTTTGTTGGACCTGCCCTGGGCACCCCAACGTCCCCGCGCTGGGCCACCGTACTTGCTAGGTTGGCTGGCGGTTTGCCGCTAGAACAGGCAGTTCAGTGACACCAGCGAGTACTATTTGGCCAGCTGCTACCATACTCAGCTCCAAGTCACACTCTAGCCGGCATGCTTGGAACCATGCTCGGCTTCGATATCTTCCGTTACTTCACTGGGTGTCTGAACCCTGAGGTGTCCAATCGACTGATCATCCAGAACCACGAAACTATGGATTTGACCGCCGAGGCTATCCTCGAGCATCCCCTCAGTTACGAAGATGAAGCTAAGACTCCTGAACTCTTCGATATAGATGAGTTTGTTGCCGAACTTGATGCCGCAGCTATCCCTTGTGATCTTCGTCAGGGTCCTGAGCAGCATGACGAGGTTAACGACTACATGCCGATTCTCGGTTTCTACACCGGCCTTATTCCCAAGCTGACAGATGACGACTCTGAGCAGTCTCCGGTCAAGGTATCCTCGGGCACGGTTGTTCAGATCGTCCAGCCTGGCATGACCGCCCCGGATCGGTGCTCACTGTCAGCCTACAATCTGCATACTCCTCTTCAGGCTCGCTGTACACTGGTGATGAACGCGGCCATCGCCCACGCTGACACTTGGGGTAACTTGGAGTATGGTCAGGACATTGAGGCCGAAATTCAGCCCCAGCAGTTGGTTTCCTGGCTCGGTTCCGCCCACGATGATTTCCCTGTCCGTAGTGTTGCCGGTGTCAGCTTGAGGTCTGGCGGAACGATAACTGTCCCTGCTGCCGCGGCCTTCCCCCTGTCACCTGAAAATCGCAACGTATGGTTCGAAAATGACTATGTAGGCACCGGAGCCGGCCGTAGTCTGGCTAGCGCTGCCCGAGAAGCGATCTTGTCGGTCATTTCTGATCTGGCGCTGCGTAAGGCCCTTAAATCCGCTTCAGATCTGCCTACAGTAGATTTGTCCGCCGCCGCAGATGAATCTGATCTTGGCTTCTTGCGTAACACCCTCAACATCATGAAGATGTCCTACACCTTGGTTGATATCTCGCAGCCCGGTCTTGGGGTAACCGTATTGGGGTTCTTGCCGGGAGTCGCACCCGAGGTGCGGACAGCCCCAACTTTGCGTGAGGCTGTTGTGGAAGTCCTGACTAACTTGGTTGGCCGAGTGCAGACCAATGATAATAGCGCTGCCTTCGGTCTACTCACCGACCTCGACACGACGGGTTTGCCAATAGGCTCCGAAACTATCCCCCACGACTTCTCGAGGCACGACTCGAAGATGAGTGAAATAGTGTCCGAACTGAAGACGAGCTTCGACCCGATATTGGTTGAAACCACCACCAATGATCTTGCGCTGTGCTCGCTGCGGACTGTACGCGTCCTCTTGGTCGCTGACTCCGCATCGCCAGACAAGGGTGCCAACTAAGGCAGCAAGTCCATTAGCTACCTGAAAGGAAGAGTCAATGTATAGCAACTACGATTCGAACGTAGCCACTACTGAGCTGGATTCTCTGGAAGTTGATACTTCGAGGTTCTAGAGCTGGATGGGGGCACTATGAACGCTTGGTCCTCTTGCTCCACTAAGACCACTTCCAACTGCACTTAAAACTCTGCGCATATTAACAGAAAGGTTCCGCAATGAACAAATTGTCTGCTCCGAATGAAGTATCTACTCTGAACGAAATGTCCGCTCTGAACGAAATCGCAAACCTTGAGGTCGATACCTTCGAGATCCTTGAAATGGTTGAACTCGACGAGGCTGCCATGAAGGCCTGGTGTTCCTGCTCCACATCCAGCTGCTGCGGCTGCTCCTCCAGCTCCTGCGGTTCCACCACCAGCACCTCTTGCTCCTGCGGTTCTACCTCTAGCTGCGCATAACTAACTATCAGCAAAACCAAACTTAAATCTTCGAAAGGAAACAATAGTTATGGAAACTCTGACTCTCGACGAAATTGCCGACCTGGAAGTTGAGACCTTCGAGGTCATCGATCTGAAAGAGCTCTCCGAGGATCTGGCTAACTGCTGCAGCACTACCTCCTGCGCTTGCAGCACCACCTCCTGCTGCTCTTGTAGCACCTCATCGACCTGTAGCACTTCTTGCTCCTGTGGTTCAACCTCCAGCTGCGCGTAATTGGTAGGTCGCCAGTGGGAGGCTGAAGCCTCGACCTGAGTCAGGATTTGAGCTTCTCAGGTCAGAGGGTCTTGCCTCCGGCAGCTACCCCTTGACAGTACAGCCCATTCCTTCGTGTTTGGCTTCAGAGTCCCAACCTGACCTGCCAATCTCGAAGGACGGGTCGTCTGTCTAAGCGTAGGAAAACGCTGGGCGTGCCCCGAGAGCACTTATATTGAGGAGTTACGAATGACTACCGCACCATCCTTTTTCCCTGTTCCGCTGGGGTTGGATAATTATTTGGACGATACGGTCCTAGGCCGAATGATCGAGGACGTTGAATCCAGCGGAGCTGATGTGGTTGCCTTTTACGTATCCCATGGTGTGGTCCTCGCTCCAGTTACTCCTCCTCACGAGGGCGTAGGGGGATGCTTCGCTTGTTTAGCTCGCCGGTGGCAAATCCTACGTGTGGAGGAGGAGAGAAACACTCTCGAATCTGGCGGTGAAATGCTGGCAGTCGATCCGCTGTTTCTCACTGAAGAGCCTTTCAAGTCGATTATTGATTCCACCATCAATGCGATGCCCTCTGAGTGGCCCAGCAGTCCTAAGGGCTATACCAAGGTCTATAGCTTCAAGGCTGACTCAGTTGAATTCAGCTCCTTCCCCTTGATCGCTGACAGTGGCTGTCCGCGTTGCTTCTCGATGAATGCATGCCCCGAAAATGCCTCCGAGATACGCCCGCAGCCTCGACTCAAAGAGTCAGTTGATGACAGCCGCACCACGAAGGTGCGTGACTACGGTATTGAACCCGATGCTTTCGCTAACCCGATTTGCGGAATGCTGGGCCCGGTGGCCGGACGGGGTTACGACTCAACTTCGACTGCAATGGTCACTGGCTACCATAGGGTTCGGGGAGATTTCAATGAGTTACATGAGTTTTTCTGGAGCGGCCACGCCAACAATTTTGAAGATAGTACTCTCCTAGCAATTCTCGAGGGCCTGGAGAGGCACAGTGGCCTGATTCCAAGGCGTTACGAGCCTGCCATGGTGGCGAGTTACTCTTCAGTCAAGGATAGGGCGATTGACCCGAGGGCAGTCACTTTGTATCCCTCTGAGTTCTATAAATATCTGCCCCACCGCTTCACTGAATTCACTGAGCATCTTGAGATTCCCTGGGTTTGGGCCTGGTCCCTCCGCGACTCCAGACCACTCCTCGTTCCCCTGATCTTCTCTTATTATCTCAATGCCGATGCCAACACCAATTTCGTAGCTGAGTGTTCCAATGGTTGTGCCACAGGGGGCTCACTCGAAGAGGCCGCACTGTTTGGCCTAATGGAATTGATTGAGCGGGACGCATTCGTAACAGCCTGGTTTAGTAAGGCTCCATTACCCGAAATCGATGTAGCAGCCATTCGTGAGGACGATGTCCGATACATGATTAACCGGCTGGCGATGCAGGGCTATGACGTTAGGGCTTTTGACAATCGAGTGGACCTCCCTTTCCCAGTAGTTTCAGCTGTTGCGGTCAGACGAGATGGTGGACAGGGGGCCTTGTGCTACGCGGCGGGTTCGGGATTCAACCCGATTGATGCCTTCCGTGGTGCTCTGTGTGAAATCGCCTCATATGTTCCGGGATTCGAGGATCGAATCATCGCCAATAAGGAATTGATCGATTCTATAATGAAGGACTACAGAAAGTGCACGGAGTTGAAGCACCATGCTCTGCTTCACGGTGCACCTGAAATGCGTTGGGCTTCTGACTTTCTACTGAATCAGGACCGGCCAGTGCACAGTCTGGATGAGCTGTATGCGGATTGGAATGATTCTAGACCTCGCACGTTAGATTTGGCTGAAGATCTCAAATTCGTTGTGACTACCTTGGCCGACAAGGGCTTGGACACCTTGATTGTGGACCAAACCTCGCCAGAGCAGGAAACTCTAAATCTATCCACTGTTAGCACCATTGTTCCGGGCCTAGTCCCGATCGATTTCGGTTGGACTATGCAACGTGGTCTCTTTATGCCCCGTGTTCGAAATGCCCCGGTAGAGGCAGGCTGGTTCGACGCTCCCCTGAAGTACGAAGATCTCAACCCGGTTCCCCACCCATTCCCGTGATAGCTGAAAGGACAACTTCATGACTACTGATTCTAAGGATGTATTCATGCCATCAGCAGCCTCCGCCTATATAAGGAACGTCTTGTGCCGTGCTCAGATCCCTTTGGAGCCTGAGAATCACAAGACCAACTGGGAAGACAAGCCTAGGACGCACAAAGTATATTCGGGTGCAAAGACTGTCCGCTTCCATGGTGGTTTTCCTACTAATGACATGACCCTTGAGCAGGTCTTAATGGATGGGAAGGCGGCTGAATTTCGCCCTTATGATCTCGATTCGCTCATTGAATTGTTGTGGGCAGCCTATGGTATTAAGCTTCGCAAACTTCACATCTACCGCAACGAAGGTGTCAGCCACATCCATGAGTACTTGCGTCCGGTCTGGGGTAGAGGGGCTTCCGGTGGTGGTTCTCTGTACAGCCTGGAGGTCTACCTGGTCTGCGCAGGGGAGCAGGGTCTAGTACCTGGCATCTATAACTGGAACAGTAACCGTAACGAGCTCCAGCGGCTCGTCGTCGGGAATGTCACCGACCGCGTTCGCCAGACGCTGCCCGATCCTGTAGAGGGAGCAAGCTCCTTCCTCATTATGACTGTCAAGATTTGGAAGAACTCGTTCAAGTATTCAACCTTCGCTCCTCATGTGACCGCTACCGATATCGGTACCGCCTGCAGCTCATGGGTATTGTGGGCACGCTCTCGCGGTCTGGACTTCAAGCCGCAGCTCTGGTTCGATGAGCCTGCGCTCAATGAGTTACTCTCACTCGATCCCGACCTAGAGTCGGCCGTCGCAGTTGTTCCGCTGAATTTTGGCGCGGATCGAATCAGTGCCGGGTGGACAGGCAACGTGCAGCGTGAGGAGAGCGAGAGATCGGTTAACCTTCTCCGCTGGGACAGGAATGAGCTAGTTGTTCGAGAAATGCGGGAAGCTGGTCAAGGAACTATGCCCGTAGCTCATAACAGTCCGTCTAGGAAGTCTGGCCACCAGGTTTTGGAGACCATAGATTTGCCGGCACCTACACCGCTCGATATGCCCCTCGTCGATACGCTTCGTACTCGACGTAGCACATTCGGCATGCTATCCAATTCTGTTGGCCCAATGACCCAGCAAGACCTGCACGCTATGCTCCTGGCTGGACTACGCGCCAATGAAGGTGTGGACTTCGCCGGCTTAGCTCCGCACGAGACAATCGGCGCCTGGGTACTAGTAAATAATGTTGAAGGCCTGAAGCCAGGTGCTTATAGGTATCATGACGGCAAACTCGAATTGATGCTTGAAGGAACCCTATACGATTTCCAGCAGCGCACCTATTATCTGAAGAACTACGACTTCGGCTCAACAGCTGCCGTCATCACCCTCACTGGTTGGCCGGATCACCTGATGAATCAAATGGGACCACGAGGCCTGCGAGTTCAGGACGCCCTATTGGGGGCTGCATGCCAGTACATCTACCTCGCTGCAGCGAGTCTGAAACTTGGCTGCGGCGCTGCCCTTGGTTTCGCCTATGACGCTTACGCTGAGTTGTTTGATACTGCACGGGTGGAATCGAAGGACCCCGAGGATGAGTGGCCAATGTTGATTATGGCGGTGGGGCCGGAACAGTTAGATATTGCCGAAGTGCAAATGGAGTTGGAGTCAGCCTAATGACTAGCCCGAATCAGACACCTGTAAAGCGCTGCGCTGATTTCACACCCTTCTTCATGTGTCGCACCACTGGCCTACCTTATGACGCTGTTAAGGGTTTAGAAAGCCCCTATATGGCCGATTGGGTCAGGCGCGTCATAGAAATGGAAGAGAAGCTCGTCTCTGCCGAAATAGTCCTGAATACCGCTCTGGAAAATGCCATCGGCGGGAATGAAGACCAGGACAATAGGCGAGCACTGCTCCGGCTGCGGCGAACCGCCCACAAGTTGAAGGCTCCGGAAGAACCTAACGATGCCATCAAGGCTGTAGAGCGTCATGGATTCGCCGAGTTAGTCGAGGAATGGTGCGCTTTAGTCGGGGACTATGAAGATCTAGTTGCCCTTGGCTCCCACCTGGTGGACGCGGATGAGGCGGCTACATCTGATTACCTGGTTGAGCTTTCGCAAAGGCCAGAAATCCGAGGGGCCCTAGTCCTTGCGAATACTCGAACTGAGAATGGCTTGGATAAATTTGCAAAAATGAATCTGTCCCAACGCCGCAAGAAACGTCCGCGACGAGAGTGGCGAACGCTGCTGACTTATGCCTATCGCGCAGCATGCAAGACCAGCCCTTTCTCAACCTTAACCCCAATCAGCCTGGGCGAATTTGGGGAGCAGAGTTCGCTTATAGGCTCACGAGGCGGAACTAGGATAAAATCCAAAGTACGCCTGAACGTGGCCTTACTGCCGCGCATCACAGAGTGCCTGGTAACCCATCGCACTTATGCGGCTGACCTGCCGGTGGCACTAGTTTCTGGCTGGGAGATTAAGTCTGAGCGGTTAAAGTACATGCGCCGTAGGCGAGTTGTCGACAAGTCTGAATCAAAGATGTCTTTGGACCGTATGCAGGAATCGATCTTCTACCTGTCTGCAGGTGAGATCATGCAAGCTCTAGTTACGATAATCGGGTCTAATCCTGAAATTCGATTGGGAGAGTTGGAAACTGCGCTTGGCGATCACCTAGCCTTGGAGGCTACGGGTGAAGACATCTCGCGATTCCTGTCCATCCTTCTTCGGTTGGATTTGCTGACCACACCTCAGCTTGCCGTGGACATCCACGCTGACGACCCCGTCGGAAGATATGTCGAGTCTTTGTCGCAACTCGGTCGCCCATGGGCAGAGGAGCTGGCAACGCAGTTGGGTGAGATTAACCGACTGGCGCAATCCACTGCCAATCAGGAGCCAGTTGTCCGTCGAGACACCTTGATAGAGATCCAGGGTAAGCTCGTTAAGCTCTTTGAAGGTGTCGGTGAGGAGGATCCGGTTTTGCCTGGCACCTTGCTGTACGAGGACTCGACAACTTCCGAGCTGGAGATTGTCGCCTCAGATAAGCTCTGGAATGATTCCCTGGCAAAGGATTTGGCTCGGCTCAGCTCAATTCTTGACATTTTTGATATCTTGATCCCTCAGCGGATTCTATTGAAAGGCTTTTTCCTTGCCCGCTTTAAGTCTGATGGGCAATGTTCCGACTTTCTGAAATTCGTGTCCGACTTCCACATGGACCTGTTCGACGAGTACTTGAAGTCTAGCATGAGGCCAACAGCGTCTGGCCCGAATGGAATGCCAGGCCCACCGCACAATTGGCTCGATATGCCGGAAATTGACGCTATCTATGCGGCTCGAGTTGAGCTCGTCGAGAGGATGCGCAAAGCCTACGCGGAATATGAGGGCGGGGTGATGCACCTCGATGATGAATTCTTCGAAGCAGTCAGCTCGTTACTGCCGGAAACCCCCGGTTCTATCCATAGAAGTTTCTTCGTTCAGGTGGCGGGTTCCGATCCGGGCCGACTCGTGATGAATCAGACCTATTCTGGGTTGGGTCTGATGTTTTCGCGGTTCTTGCATGTCTTGGACGATAGTGAGGTTGGACCTGGCCACGTGTCTCCGCGGGTGGCGGAGCGGTTGGATGAGCAACAGCCTGAAGGCGCAGTTTTCGCCGAAATGACTGGCGGTGTTGATTCGACCAATTTGAATCTTCACCCTGCAGTGACCAAATACGAAATCGTCTCCCCAGGTGAAACATCCTTCCGGCCTAAGGAGTTTCAAATTCCCGCCGAGGATTTGCGTGTGCGCTACGACTCGCAGGCCAATGAACTGTACCTATACTCGGAGAAGTTGCGGAAGAAGGTTATACCTGTGTATCTCGGCTTCTTGATGCCACTGGCCCTGTCAGATGTTCAAAGAGTCCTGCTGCTGTTCACCACCAACCGAATGGCCAGGTTAGACATGTGGACTGGCATTGACAAGCCGTTGGGTGATCGAGTAATTGCCTCTCACCCCAGGTTATGCCATGGGAGCCTGGTACTAGTCAGGGAGACTTGGAAAACTAACCCGTCAAAACTGCCGCAGCGTAGGTCATTCTCCGAAACCTCTAGCTGGTATCTGGCATGGCAGCGATTTTGCAAGGAGCACGATTTGCCGCGCTTCGTGTTCGCGACATTGGGCGGTGACCCCGATTCAGAGGAGCAAGAATTCGACGGCAAGGACGACAGCAAAGATGAGGGCGGCGCCGCAGGTTTTGGTAAGACGAAGCCACAGTACATCGACTTTGAATCGCTTTCGTGTCTCTGGCTGCTTGACGAGATGATTCGTCAGGGAACCACCAGGTTGGTATTCCAGGAAATGCTGCCGTCTCCCGACGACATGTGGTTGAAGGACTCGGAGGGCAGGTATGTCTCAGAACAAACAATTGAGGTTCGCTTCGATCAGGAGAGTTAATCATGACAGAAGTTAAGCCTGTCGGTTACGACGAAGCTGATTTCCCAGAGCCACCGGCTCGTGAAGATTGGTACGCTTACTACATTTTCTACACCAGCAACAATAGCCCGCTCCTCATTGAGTGCATCAAACCATTAATCGACGAGTTGCGCAGCCGGGATCTAATCGAGCGGTGGTTCTTCATTCGCTACTGGCAGGAGGGTCCGCATCTAAGATTTCGAGTTAAGCCACGCCCTGAAGCCTTTGACCAGGTTAAGCAGATGGTTAACGAACAGGTGGCGACATTCCTTGAAGTGCGACCTGCGCTTTATGAGATGAAATCGGAGATTGTCGGGGGCATCTATAAGGATATGTTCCTGATGGAGGGCACCGAGGAAGAATGGAATGAACTATATGGCGACGACGGTATGCCGCTTCGGCCTTCCAACTCCACCTCTGTTGAGGTGTACGAACCCGAGTACATAAAGTATGGTGGCCCGAATGGTATTGAAATCTCCGAGCAGCATTTCGAGGATTCCAGTGACCTCGTGTTGACTTTGTTGGATACCACTAATGCCCATGTGCGTTCAGTTCTGTTTGGCCTGGCCTTGCAAATTATGGTTGTCACCATCGCAACCTTTCTGCCGAAGATGACAGATCAGCTGGAGTTTCTGAAGGCTTATCAGGCTTTCTGGGACACCATGATGCAGCAGGCTCCCAAAACGGACCAGTACGACTCTAATTTCGAGAAAATGGGGGAAAGCTTAGACAAGCAGATCCCTGGCATAATTCAGCTCGTCGCTGGTGATCGTCAGGAGGAACTCCCGAGTTTCCTTAGCGATTGGGGCGTCAAGGTGCGTCGAACTCGGGACAATCTGGACAAGGCCACTCGCGAGGGCAAGATCTTGCTTATTTCTCGTGAGGACGGTACTCGCAGGGTAGCGGATGATGAAAATAGGGCTAGGTGGTCCCTGCTTATCCCATACATCCACATGACTAATAACCGGATTGGCATCAGTATCCCTGAAGAGACTTATCTCTCATACCTGCTGCAACGACACCTTGAGGCTCGTTCATGACATTTCAGAATCTAGACCTCACCGTTCGTCCTGGAGTCATCCTGGGGCCTGCGATTGCTCGCGACGGAGTACCGGTACATGCAGTTTACAATGTTGAGGAGGATCGCTATTACCAAATTGGTGAGCGAGAATTCTTCATTATTGACAGATTAAAGCGTGGGTTGGAACTCGATCAAATCAGCCAACTATACGCGGATAGATTTGGTAAGGTTTTAGGTGTGCAGTCGTGGCATCAAATGGCCATACTGTTGGGATCTAAGCGCCTTCTATTGGAGGATGGAATCAAGCATGAGTCCCGGGCTCGCGAGAGAATGTTATCCAGGGACTGGGGGCTATTTTCCGGAAAGTTTGGTCTCTTTGACCCCAGCCCATTAATAGCGAATATCCAGCGTAAATGTCCTTGGGTGATATCCAAGGGAGCCTTGGTTTTAGGTCTGCTAAGCTTTGCCGCCCTATGTGTGGTAGTCGGATTCAACTTTAAGACTATGAAGGGCGACACCGTTCGTGTGTTTACCGAAGTTCCATCAATCGCGGCTCTTATTGCCGTAATCCTGCTTTTTTCAATGTTCATCCACGAGATGGGGCATGCCTTAGCTTGTGCGGGCACGGGCGGGGCCTGTCATGAGATTGGTTTCGCATGGCGTATACCGATGTTCTATTTCTATGCGACCACTGACGATGTGTACCTAGCTCCAGCTAACCGACGTGTTGTGGTGTCCGCAGCTGGAATGCTGGCTGGCTCGCTCCCCCTATTTCCATTTGTGGTTGCCTATCTGTTCTTAGGGGAAGGTTTTGGGGCGGAGGTTGTTGCATCCGTTCTTTACGTTGGATTTTTCGCTACAGCTATCAATTTAGTTCCTCTTTTTGGGCTTGACGGCCACAAGATTTTGAGTCATTCTCTGGGCGTCTGGGACATTTCTTCTGAAGGGCGAAGCTGGATAGTAAACGTCTTTTCACATAAGAGTCCGCACAAACATTTTGGTTTTGGCGTTAAGGCTTTTGCAATATTCGAGCTGCTTGCTATGACCGCGATGACTGTGGGTAGCACCTTGTGGTGGGTAGCGTTGTTGGCCCCCAAGGTCGGCGTAATGTGGGCGATCCTAATTGTAATATTGATCTGGTTTGTTGCTGGATCAGTATTTATCTTTTTTGTTCTACGCAATCGGAAGAAAAAGCTATGAACCCAGTTTTAAAAGTGACTCCTGAGAGATCTCGAATAGATAGTCCGATTCAGATAACGGCAGGAGGTCTCGTTCCCGGAGAACGGGTTACCATTCGAACTAACGTTATGGATGGCGCACTTAGAGAGTGGGAGTCCATAGCCATTGTTAACGCTGATTCTGCCGGCGCGGTTGATCTGTCTCAGATGGCCCCTCTTGAAGGCTCGACATACCAGGGCATTGATGGGGAGGGGCCGTTGTGGTCAATGCTGGGCCCTGATCAGTCGAAGTTTTTCACCCGCAACCTTCCTGTCGAGTTGGAGTACCATTCTGAGCTACTCCGCGGTGATAGCGTCATCGCTTCAACTCGATTTCGTAGGCATTTCGGTGATGGCGTCAAATGCGGTCAGGTCCATGAACCTCCTGTTGTGGGCACATTCGCCCATCCTAACGATGATTTGCCACATCCAGGCGTTCTTTTACTGCACGGTTCTGACTCTGTCGACTTGGCTGGCGCCTCTAAACTACTCGCGTCTGAAGGCTATTCCGTTTTGGCTCTCAGATGGTTCGGGATTGAGGATCGTCCTCCACACTTGGTCAACATCAACCTGAATGATATTGATCGTGTCGTAAAACATATGCTCAATGACGATTTTGTGTTGGGAGACCATATCGCCGTGATTGGGCTGTCTCGCGGCGCGGAGCTGGGGCTAGAATTGGCTGCAAATAACGCCAACATAGGGCTGACTATTGCCCTATCGCCCTCATCTATCAGACAAGCTGGGATGGGTGAGAATTTCTCATTCAAGGATCCCGCATGGGTTCGAAACGGGGAACCTCTTGAGTGGGTACCTGGCGGCAATGGATTTGGGATGATGATTTCGTGGCTATCGGCTGTCATTCGAAGAAAACCCATGCGCCAGAAGCGCAGCTTCCTTAAAGACCTAAATAAGAAGGATGAGGCTGTCGAAAAGTCAACTATTCAGGTGGAAAACTGCAAGGGCCCCATTACCCTGATTTTTGGGGACGATGATGGGCTGTGGCCATCTAAAGAGTATTCTGACCGCATTGCTGGCAGGCTGAAGAATGCCGATTGGCCGGGCAATCTGAGGATTGAGTGCCTACCTGGTGCTGGGCACTTTGTTGGGTTTCCCTATGCTCTTCCCACCTTGCCGCCAATGCGTATGCTCAAGCCCACTTCATTTTTCTCCATTGACTTTGGCGGCTCAGCTGAAGCGAATGCCGAGTCGGCAAAAAAGGTTTGGCAAATAGTTCAGGAAGAGTTATCTCGGTGGAGTATGTCGTTAATTACTGAAAGCGATAGGAGGGGCAATGGGAAAGGTTGTTGACTGTCATGGTCTGAGTAAGACCTACCGGACAGGAACGGTGGCGCTTGATGGTCTCGATTTCTCTGTAGAAAAGGGTGCCATTCATGGGCTAGTGGGTAGGAATGGGGCCGGTAAGACTACGTTGATGAAGTGCCTATTTAATCTGATTCGACCCACATCCGGCACCGTTAATGTATTCGGCCAGCCTGCCGGGCAGATGGCCCACAAGGTGGGTGGGTTGATTGAAATGCCTGCCTTCTATAAACACCTTAGCGGAAGGCAAAATTTGGCCCTATTTGCCGGATATTTCGGTGTGAACACTGCCGAGTGTGGGCGCATCCTCGATCTTGTTGGATTGGCCAATCGAGCTGAAGATAAGGCCTCAGGTTACTCTCTCGGCATGAAGCAGCGGCTCGGAATAGCCATTGCCCTCCTAGGCAAGCCTGAGTTGCTGATTCTTGATGAGCCGGTCAATGGCCTGGACCCGCAGGCGATTGCGGAAACCAGAGATTTGATAAGGACCCTTCGGGACTCTGGAACCACAATCTTGCTTTCCAGCCATCTGCTAGGGGAAATTGAGCAAGTTTGCGATACCGTCACCGTCCTGGAATCTGGAAAACTTGTGGCTAACGGTACGCCAGAGCAGCTTCGCCAACAGTTCAACGGTCAGGCTCCATTAGAGCTGCAGGTGGGGGACCCGGCTAAGGCTTCACAGCTATTGGAGGGCATGGGCGTCAAGGTTAAGGTCGAGGGGTCAAGCCTCCTTGCCTATCTGCCGGAGGATGTGACTGCATCCGATCTGGTCAAGGTCCTAGTCAAGGAGGATATCGAGGTCAGGGCTGTCAAAAAACGAGACTCCCTAGAGGCCGCCTATCTGTCGATGACTCAGAAGGAGCAGTGAAATGAGTACTGTTAGTGTCCAGAAAAGCTCGTCAACAGATTTATGGCAGATCATTCGCACAGATGTGAAAGCGGCGACCCTTAGACCGGCGATTCGGATAGCTGTGCTCATCTGGGTTCTCCAGATCGTGATTTTTGCTTATGTAATTCCGTACATCGTCTACCACACCGCGACCGATGCCATCGGGCCCGAAGCTGCTGAAGCTCTACAGGCAGGCCTCGAGCTGTCGGTGTTGGGTGAATACGTGACTGCTTCTGTCCCTCTTTACGGCATTCCCGTTGGCGTGACAGTGGGAGCCATCCTGGTCTGCAGTGACTACGAGTCAAGGACCTTGGGTATCCTGTTGGCAAGAATCCCCAAGCGCTGGTGGCTTGGAGTTAGCCGATTGGTCACCATGGCGGTCGTCTCCTTGGTTATGGCCTTGTGTTCTTTTATTGCAGCGGCTATTTGCTCCACTATTTTCACTGCTATCCGAGGTGCGGGGTTCGGCTTTGATTTCGGCGGAACGGTGTTAGGCCTTGGTGCCACGACTCTCGGGCTCTTCTCATATGCAGTCTTGGGGTCTCTATTCGGGTATCTGACCAGGTCGATATTGGGTGCTGTGATGCTCGGTCTTGGCTGGACCTTCGGCATTGAAACGCTTGGCATTGGAATGTTGTCCGGCTCTTCTGGCTTCTTCAAAGTCTTGCACGGGTTCACCTTGACTGGGAATATTGGTTCACTTCCGGCAGCTTTAGACAGAACTGAAGTGCTTAGCCTCCTGTCTTCGCCCGGGGTTAACACGCTGCATTCAGGCTTAGTCGCTTTCATTTTCATAATTTGCTGGCTGGTGGTTTGCGCGTCTCTGGGTATCTCTCTTCTGTGTCGAAGGGACGTAGCCTAGCAAATAACTTCCACTCCCAATGCCGGCTCTGCTACTCATCAGGGCCGGCATCATCGTCCTCCAGACGCTCATCTCGGTTATCTCAATTGGTGCGGAAGGGGCGCAGCAGGCCTTCCCTTGGTACGTTGGCGGACGGGTTGAAGAGCAGCTCGGTAGAGTCAGTCTGACCTATGAAGTCCGCTGGCCCGATGTAGGATGAGCGTTGCCCCCTTTGAGTGGTACCCGCTAACGGAAGGCAAAAATCACACCCCCTCTGCCGCAGAGTGGGGCATAGATCGAGCAAGAGGATTACTCGGAGGTGAGACGCAAAAGGAAAGACAACTCACTGAGCTCACGCCTGGAGCAACGAAGCCCCTGCTCAACAGGGGTTCTTACGCTCACGCAGCAGTTATCAAATCCGACGTCTTTGTCTCTCGTTACACCCTTTTGTCTTAAGGTTTTATGAGCACTCAATCTGCTCGTGGCCCAGGTGTTCGGCAGTCTCAAGCTGGAATGTGGAGTGTTTAATTTCAACGGGGAAGTGCTTGGCGACGCAGTTTTGTAGGCGGTCAAGAATCTGCTCGCTTCTGCCGGCCTGGAAAGCCTCTTCGCTGATGATGATGTGTGCTGTCAGGACGGGCATAGCCGACGCGACGGTCCACGCGTGCAGGTCGTGGATTGCTTCGACGCCTTCGATGCGGAGCATGTGATCGCGCACCTCGGCAAGGTCGAGGTTCTCGGGAGTAAATCCCATCAGAACCATGCCGGCGCTACGAAGCAGAAGTGCTGCCCTTGGGAAGATGAGTACGACGATCAACAGGGAAGCGAGGGCGTCCGCTCGGGTCCAGTTGGTGTAATGGATAACCGCGGCAGCGACGATAACGCCGATCGACCCTAGGGCGTCGTTCGTCACCTCCAAGAAAGCGGCGCGCATATTGAGGTTCGCTTCGCGACCACCCATGAGAACCAGCAGGGATGCGACGTTCGCGACCAAACCAATAACGCCCATGATGAGCATTCCGCCAGATTCGATCTGGGGCGGGTTGACGAGGTTTATCGTGGCGCGAACGGCAACGATGATGCCGATAACGGCGAGCCCGCCAGCCTGGATAGCCGCGCCGATAATCTCGGCGCGACGCAACCCCCACGTTGAGCGGTCGGTCGCAGGTTTATGAGCCAGGTGGGCGACAACAAGCGCCAATACGAGGCCCGCAGAATCCGCTGTCATGTGACCGGCATCGGCAAGAAGAGCCAGTGAATCGGTCAGGATTGCGACGACAACTTCGCTCACCAGAATGAATGCGGTGATGCCAAGTGCGATCGCAAGGCGTGTGCGTGACGCATTCGCCCCGTGACTATGTGTGTGACCGTGAGTGTCATCGTGGTGATGAGCGTGCTCGTTCTCGTGCTGCATGACCATCCTGTCGTCGAATTAATCGAGCACGCCCTCGTGAATCCATCATCTGTACCAGCGCATAAGGTGCGGAAAACTTGAACGGAGCCAAGAGGTGTGCATCTAACTAAGTCATACCTTAGTTGCTTGGTTCTTTCTTAGGAAACTTGGTTCTTTCTTAGGAAAAAGGTCGCTTGTGTGAGCGAGAGTCTCTCGTAGACGGTTTTAATGAAAATATGACCGTGATGTGACCACTGCGTTTTCGGTTGAGTGAGTCCATGTGTCTCAAGCGTGGAATCGAGCCTGCCGAAGACTAGTGGGTGGTACCTGGCCGTAGGATAGAGGCAGTAATTGATAAGGGAGCTTTAATGGCAATGACGACGCTGAAAGAACTGACGACCTTCCACGTTGGGGGTCCGGTCGCTACCTATATTCTTGCCGATTCACGTTCCGATCTGATTGCAGCCTTTGACAGCGCAGACAAGGGTGAGTTCCCGATTCTGATGATCGGGGGTGGCTCAAACACTCTTGCCTCCGATGCCCCATTCGAAGGCATTGTCGTTAAAGATGGGCGTCAGCAGATCACTCGTTATGAGAGCTCAGATGACACCGTTCTCGTCACGGCGACTGCTGGCACCGTCTGGGACGAATTCGTCCAGTGGACCCTTGCCGAAGGCCTCTCGGGCATCGAAGCCCTGTCCGGCATCCCCGGAACCGTCGGAGCTGCGCCTGTTCAAAACGTTGGAGCCTACGGTCACGAGATCTCTGACACGCTTGCCTACGTTGACGTCTGGGATCGCGGTGAACAGTGCGAGAAGCGCTTGAATGCATCTGAACTGGATCTCGTCTACCGTGAGTCGATTATTAAGCGCTCAGTCCGCGAAGGTGACGACCAGGGACGTATATGGGGTCCGACCGGGCGTTGGGTTGTCCTCGAAGCCACGTTCCGCCTCACAATCTCCGATCAGTCCGCGCCCGTCCTGTACCGCGAACTCGCGAATCGCTTGAGCATTGAACAAGGGCAGAGCGCGAATGCTCAGCGTGTGCGTGATACTGTCCTTGAGTTGCGCACGTCAAAGGGTATGGTGCTCGACCCCAACGATCACGATTCGTGGAGTGCTGGCTCCTTCTTCACGAACCCCATCGTCGATGCCGAAACCGTTGCCACGCTCCCACCCGAGGCCCCACGCTTTGACGCCGGAAATGGCATGATGAAAACGTCAGCTGCATGGTTGATCGACCACGCGGGCTTCACGAAAGGCTGGGCAGTGGATGGAGCGCGCGAAAACGGCGCCTCGCTGTCAACGAAACACGTTCTTGCCCTGACCAACCGCGGGGATGCCACCAGCGATGAGGTCGTCGAGCTTGCGCTCGCGGTTCGCGCCGGCGTTCAAGAAAAATTCGGCATCACCTTGGTTCCTGAGCCCGTCACGGTTGGGATCAGCTGGTAGCGTCCGCTTCTGCCTTTCCCGACGGCTTGCGAGGCTCCCGCTTAGTCGTTGTGACCGTCGTATGGGGGTGTGTTGAGCCACGCCTGAATGTGGGCGTGCCATTGGTTCTTCGAAGCGCTTGATGCCAGGGAAGCGTTGATTGACTGAGAAGCCAAGTCTGCGATCTGTTGATCGGACAGACTAAAGGTGTCGCGTGCTCGTGCGTACTGTTGGATCAGTCGCGAACGGAATAACAGCGGGTCATCTGCGCCCAGTGCCACCGTTGCCCCGTATTTCATAAAAACGGGCAGGGGAACGTGTGAAAAGTCCTGGTAGACCCCCAAATGGACGTTTGAGGTCGGGCAGACTTCGAAAGCAACGCCTTCGTCAATGAGCCTGCGAAGCAGGTCTGGATCTTCCGTCGTACGCACGCCGTGGCCGAGTCGTGCCGGGTTGAGCGCGGTGACAACATTGCGTACCGACTCGGGTCCTAGCAGTTCACCACCGTGGGGAAGAGAAGCCAGTCCTGCGCGCCGTGCGATGCCGAAGGCCGCGCCAAACTCGCTGGTTGTGCCCACGCGTTCATCGTTCGATAAGCCGAAACCGACGACCGTGCCCGGACCCTCGCCAGCATATTGCGCGGCTAATCGTGCCAGAATTCGGGCATCAAGAGGATGTCGGATACGCGATGCGGCAACGATAATTCCCACTTCCACGCCCGTATCGCGCCACGCCTGTCGGGCCTCGTCAAGGATGATTTCGAGGGCCGGAGTGATGCCACCAACCCACGGGGCGTAAGAGGTCGGATCCACCTGCATTTCAAGGCGAACCGAGCCCTCTTTCGCGTCGTCTTCTACAGCTTCGCGGACGATGCGTCGCATGGCGGATTCTGAGCGCACCAGATGACGCGCAGAATCGTAGGAACGTTGGAAGCGGAACCAGCCTCGTCCGTCGGCGGGGACTTTTAACGGGTCGATGGCCAGAAGGTGGCTGGGCAAGCGAACGCCCTGCTCATTGGCCAGGTCAATCAGAGTCTGCGGGCGCATTGCTCCAGTGAAATGCAGGTGCAGATGCGCTTTCGGTAGGCGCGATAAATCGCGTCGACCAGATGTTTGGTGCGCCGGGGCAGTCAGATTCGGTTGGGTTGGGCGTGCGCGTTTGGCCTGGTCAGTGAATCGGTGGATAGGCGACGAGGCGACGAACTGGGACATCAGTGCCTGTCCAGCCAGGCGACGATGTCTTTAATCAGGCCTGGACCCTCGGGTTCGTTGAGGACCTCATGGTACGCGCCGTCAATGATTCGTAGGTGAATATCAGCATCAGGGTGTGATGCCAGTGCGTTCTGAACGAAAGTCTTTGAAGCGTTCAACGATGCCAACTTATCTGCGTTTCCGTGAAGGATCAGCATAGGAGTCCTGGCGCGGTGAGCATTCTTCAAGACAAGGTCGCCCTGAGTGATCATTGTTGCCCCCGTGATCAGAGGAACGCCACCCGTGTAGTTGAGTGGATCAGCATCGAACGCTTCTTGGACTCTGGGGTCGCGAGAGAGGACGGAAGGGTCATCTGCTGAGCGAGGCTTCTGCGCCGTCAAAGCGGGGAAAACGCGCGCAAGCGGAAGCAGTAAGCGAGCCACGCCAGCCGGCAACGGAGGAAGCGGGCGGAATGCTGGGCCCGTCAAGATCGCACCGTTCACGTTCGAGGGGTTCAGAAGAAGCGATGCGGCGGTAACCAAACCACCCATGGAATGACCAAAGAGGAAGAGGTCTGATGTGCGTGCGTGCGCCAGCACAATGCGTCGAGCGTCTAGATGGTCTTTGATCAGGCGTCCAACATCAACCTGCGAACGTGGGCCTGGGGATGTGCCGTGAGCATAGTGATCGTAGAACGCGATGTCGTATCCAGCTTCAATAAGTTCGTCTTGCAGGGGAAGAAAACGGCCCGAGTGCTCGGCATATCCGTGGCAGAGCAAGACGGTGCCCTTCGGGGCGAGCGTTGACGCGGAACGATACTGGATATTCATGCACTCTATTGTGGCAGGTGGAAGGCAGTGTGTGCAGAA
>NZ_JBHNPV010000038.1:0-46959 GCF_059082735.1 Actinotignum sp. usb-actsch-rep-73
CTATCCGCGCGCGCTCCGCGCCTCGACATGCGCGATCGGCTGCCACCCATCCCGGCAGAGACCGGGAGTCCCGGGAAACAAGGCGGATCGTGACCGACACGACTCACGAGAACGCGGCCGCGCCCGAGAAGGACCAGGCCATCGAGACGACCCCCACAGCGGTGCCCGTCGAGTACTCCGCCAGAGTCGTCCGACTCGGCGACATCATCCCCGTCGCCGTCGAGCCGGAGGCCGCTCCGGACATCACCGATTCGGGCGACGAGGACCTCGAGCACAAGACCTTCACCGACTTCGGCGTCACCGACCCGATCGTCGACGCCCTCGAGGACAAGGGGATCATCCATCCTTTCCCGATCCAGGCGCTCACCCTGCCCCGCTGTCAAGTTTTTGCGCAGAATTACACCCCTTCCTGTCTGCACACCGCATAAAACCGGGGAGGTGACAAGGCAATAAGAGGGCTGGGCGACGAAGCGCAGACACAATTTTTTCAACAGTTTGTTGACGCGAACCTATTGAGTCACTAAGATAAACGATTAAAGCGTCAAAGCCGGAGGTTCTGCATGACTGCTTCACCGTCGAAGCTAAACGAGCACGATCAGATTATCTCCACCCTTCAACAGCTGGTTGAACCAATGAAAGCAACACTTGTCGGACCCGCCGAGATCATCGTTCACGATCTCACTCGGCTCCCGAATTCAATCGTCGCGATTGGCGGCGATGTCACCGGTCGATCGATCGGCGATCCGGCGACCGACAAGCTCCTTGACGCCGTCGCCTCCGGAAATCTGCACACCAGCATCGGATACCGGACAACGTCTCCGAGCGGTAAGGAGCTTCTCTCAACAACCGCCATCATCCGCGACTCGACCAACCAGCCCGTCGCCGCCCTGTGCATCAACCGCGACATCTCCAGCTGGGAGATCCTTCATTCCCTCACGGGCGCGCTCGCGGGCCTCTCGCTCCCAACTTCCGCCGAAGAGGAGCAGGCGACGACCGAAGTCTTCGTTAGAGACGTCGACGAACTCGCGACGCTCCTCCTCTCACGAGCCGTTGCAGAGTCGGGGGTTCCCGTCGACGAGATGAGAAAGGAACACAAGGTCGAGGTCGTCCGACTCCTCAAAGCGAGGGGCTTCTTCCTCCTGCGGGATGCAGCGGAAATGGCCGCCGAAGCCCTCCACTGCACGCGATTCTCCATTTACAACTACCTTAACGAGACCGAGGGGGAATGATGACCGCTACTGACGAGGACTTCAGCCGGCACCTGTCGCGCTGGGGCACGCATTCGGCGAAATGGGATCTGCTCGCCAAGGACCTCGGCGAGAACGCGATCGCCCTGTCCGTCGCGGACATGGAGTTCGTCTCCTGCCCCGAGGTCCGAGAGGCGATCGCCGACGCCGCCGCCCTCGGCGCCTACGGCTACACCGAGGTCTTCGACGACTTCGCCGAAGCCGCGACCGCGTGGATGACCCGCCGCCACGGATGGTCCTGCGAGGTCGAGGACGTCCACTTCTTCCCCCGAGTCGTCCAGTGCGTCGCCGCCCTCGTCGATCACGTCCTGCCACGAGACGATCGACCGGTCCGCGTCGTCACGCTCGATCCGGCCTACTCGCCCCTCCTCGAGGTGTGCGAACGCGCGGGCACCGATCTCGTCCGCGTGCCCATGCGCGACACCGCGGCCTCCGCCTCGATCGACTGGGAGGCCCTCGAGGAGGCGCTCGCCGACGCGGACCTGTTGCTGTGGACGAACCCCCACAATCCGACGGGCAGGATCTGGAGCGTCGACGAGCAGCGCCGACTCGCCGAGCTGCTGCGCGAATGCCGCGCCCTCGTCCTCTCCGACGACATTCACTGCGACTTCGAGCGCCCCGGCGGGCAGCGCTATTCGGCCCTCGCCAGCGTCGCGAAGGACCTGTGGATGAGCGGACGGATCGTCCACTGCGCCTCTCCCGGCAAGACCTTCAACATCGCGGGCCTCGAAGCGACGGCGATCTGCGTCCACGGGCCCCTCGGCGCCGAGCTCGAGGCGGCGAAGAGGCGCATGGGTCTGCACAACCCGAATTACTTCGCCATCCCGGCGGCCATCGCCGCGTGGACGAAGGGCGACGCGTGGGTCGACGCCCTCGCGAAGGAGATCGACGCCAACCTCGAAGCCGCGAGGCCCCTCCTCGCGCGCCTCCTGCCGGAGGCGAGGGTTTCGGACCCGGACGGCACCTATCTCCTGTGGATCGACGCCTCCGCGTACATCGGCTCCGAAGCCGACCTCGTGCGCGCCGAGCGCGCCGCCTCCGTCACGGTCAGCCCGGGACCCGATTTCGGTCCCGCATACGATCGATTCTTCCGTATCAACACAGCACTCCCCCGTCAAGAACTCCTCGAGGGGATCACCCGGCTCGCCGGGGCGCTCACGAGGAACTGACGACCCATATCGAAAGGACAACGATGTCTCCTACAACCCCCACCACCCCGGCGAAGGCCGAGCGCAGGACTCCGAGCCTGCTCCTCGCCGCAGTCCCGGTCATCACGCTGATCGTCCTGTTGGGAGGTGGCTACATCTTCGCTGAACTCCCGGTCGAACCCCTCCTCATTGCCTCGGCTGTCGTCGCTGGCCTGGTCGCCTGGCGTCTCGGGTACTCATGGAACGAGATCATGGACTCGGTCGCGGAGAAGATCGCGAAGACGATGCCCGCGATCCTCATCCTTATCTCGGTCGGCCTCCTCATCGGCACGTGGATGGCGGGCGGCACGATCCCGATGCTCATCTACTACGGCCTGAAGATCATCGATCCGCAGTACCTCGCGGTCATCGCCCTCGTCGTCACCGCGATCGTCTCCCTGTGCACGGGCACCTCCTGGGGCTCCGCTGGCACGGTCGGCGTCGCCTTCATGGGCGTCGCGGTCGGCATGGACGCGAACCTCGCGATGGTCGCCGGCGCAGTCGTGTCGGGCGCCTACTTCGGAGACAAGCTCTCCCCCCTGTCGGACACGACGAACATCGCCTCGATGGCAACCGGCGTCAACCTGTTCACGCACATCCGCCACCTCCTGTGGACGACCCTCCCCTCCTTCCTCACGGCGGCCGTCGTCTACCTCCTCTTCGGCCTCGGCTTGTCCGGTGGCCAGGTCCCCGAGAAGGTCGGCACGATCCTCGGCACCCTCGATTCGGCATTCAACTGGAACCTCCTGCTCCTGCTGCCGGTGATCATCGTCCTGGGCGGTTCGATGTGGAAGAAGCCGACGATCCCCGTGATCCTCGTGTCCAGCGCGGTCGCGATGTTCAACGCCGTGGTCTTCCAGGGCATCTCCTTCAAGGACACGGTCGTCGCAGGCGTCAACGGCTTCAACGTCGAAATGGTCGGCAAGACCGGCTTCGACGCCGAGAACGTCATCGAGGACGTCACGCGCCTCCTCAACCGCGGCGGCATGAACTCGATGATGTCGGTCCTGCTCATCTGCTTCTGCGCGATCACCTTCGCCGGCGTCGTCTCGGTCTCCGGTTCGCTCGACGTCCTCATCTCGAAGCTCCTCAAGCCGGTGCGCTCGACCTTCGGCCTCATCGCGGCGACGATCGCGACGGGCCTCGCGACGATCGGCATCACCTCGAACGGCCAGGTCTCCCTCCTCATCCCGGGCGAGATGCTCCGCGGCGAGTACGTGAAGCGCGGCCTCGACCCGAAGAACCTCTCGCGCACGATCGAGGACTCGGCGACCCTGTGGGAGCCGATCCTCCCCTGGACGTCTGCTGGCGCCTACATGGCGGGCACGCTCGGCGTCGCGACGCTCTCGTACCTGCCGTGGGCGGTGTGCAACTGGATCGCCATCGGCTTCGCCCTCCTGTGGGGCGCGACCGGCATCGGCATCGCGCGCCTGAGCGAGGAAGAGAAGGCAGCTCTCCAGGAGGCCTGAGCCTCCATCACACGCCACTCCTCGTGGACGGGAGTTGCGCAATCGAGCGGGGTCCGGAGCTTCGGTTTCGGGCTCCGCTCGTCGGCGTTTGAGCCTCTCGCGTCGATACGCGGCTGATGGCAGGGCGGTCGACCTGTTCCGCACGAACTACCTCGAGGTCGCTCACAACGATGCCACGCCCGTCACCTATCCTTACGCCTGGCCAGGCCCTGTAAACACCGGCGTTGCCAGCGAGCGCGATCTTAACCACGACGGAAAGACGGACGGGCCGTCAGACGCCTGGGGGTTCGGAAAGTTCCCCGGCCAATACGGTTTCATCGTCTACTCGAAATACCCGATCAAGACCGACACGATCCGCACCTTCCAACACTTCCTGCGGAAGAACATGCCCAGAGCGCTCCTGTCAACCAATCCGGACGCAACACAGTGGTACTCCGATGAGCAGATCGCCCACCTCTCGTTGTCCTCAAAGACACACGCTGATCTCCCCATCGATATCGACGGCACGATCATCCACATCCTCGCAGCCCACCCGACTCCACCTTCATTCGATGGGCCCGAGCAGCGCACTCACTCGAACAGTCACCGACGACATACGAACCTCTTTCGTACGACAATTTCACACTATCGCCTTACGCACTGACCGACAATAGCTGAGCACAGTTCACCCTCGCCCACTCCACCCGCCCACTCCACCCGCTCACCCCAAGTTCTGAAGGTAGTATCATTAATCTTTATTAGCTCTACCTAACTTAGATAATGGAGTCCGAATATGGAGAATCAGACAGCAACGACAGACCAGACCGTCACCCTAGACGCAGACGCACACAAGACCGCAGACCTCCCCACAGCTCAGCAGGCCACCGCGCCTCAGCCTCCAAAGACCAACCCCCTGAAGGAATGGGGAGTCCGCGAAGTCGTGACCGCAATCCTGCTGAGCGCCCTGACCGTCATCGTCATGTTCATCGGCGCATCACTCACAATGTTCGGCTTGGATCTGCAGATGCTTGCATCCGGTGGCCTCGGCGTTTTCCTTGCCGCCCCCGTCTTCATGCTGATGACCCTGCGCGTCAACCGCCTCGGCACAACCTTCATTTTCACGACGATCGCGTCGATCCTCTTCACCGTCCTCGGAAACTACCTGTACCTGATACCCTTCTATGTCGTTGGTGGCATCATCCTGGACCTGATCTTCCTGCGCACTCCTGAACATCGCCAGAACTCCTGGTGGATCACCGCCACATGGACCGTTTTCTCCGGCCTGTACCTGCTGTCAACGATGATCCCCTTCATGGGCAATCTGCAGAAGTACATCGACGACGTAGTCGCAGCCCGTGGCTTCACCCAAGAATGGGTCGACACGTTCCTGAAGTACTACTCCAACCCCGCGTGGGTTTTCGGCATCTTCATCGCGACGATGATCGCCGGCTTCCTGGGCAGTTTGATCGGCCGGAAGCTGATGGCGAAGCATTTCTCGCGCGCCGGCGCACTGTAAATCTGCGTTGTCAATCTGCGCCTCAACCTGCGTTGTAAATCCGCGCTCAAACCTTCACTGCAACCCCACACCGTAAGCCCGATGAGCCCCATCCTGACATCCGAGCCGACCGCGTCCACTACCCCCACGCCAGCCTCCACGCCGACACTCGAAGGCGCGAGTACACAGGCCAAACCCGCCGACGCCCGCCCCACGTACGAGTCCCACTTCCCCGGGTTCACCGTGGCAACGGAAGTGATCGTCTTGGCGCTTGTCATGGTCACGGCGGATTGCGATCTGAAACTGTTCCCGATGCTCGCATTGAGCCTCGCGTCGCTGGTCTACATGATCGTTGCCCGCCAGGCGCGCGCCGCTTTCAGTATGCTGATCTACTTGGCGGTCCTCGGTCCGATTTACGTGGGGTACATGGCGTACGGGATGCGCCCAGTCTTCCTGTCCCCCATTCAGATCTACCAAGCGTGGAACACGTTCCCCGTTCTGGCAGCAGCGTGGATTGTCTTCATGACGCCACCCGGGATGATCAGCGCCTCGCTCGCCCGCATCCACTGCCCAAAGAAGATCATTCTGGGCGTACTGGTGTTTCTGCGATTCTTCCCGACTTTCACGGCCAGCTGGCGCCTGCTTCGCGACGCTCTGCGCAAACGAGGCCTCAGTCGCCCCACCCAGATGATCACCAATCCGCTCGACACCTACGAATACGTCATGGTTCCATCTCTGCTTGCTCTGGTTGATTCCGCTGATCAGTTGTCGTCGTCGGCAGTCACGCGCGCGGCCGAGGCCCCTCACGCGCGCACCAGCTACTACAACATTCCAGTGCGCACGAAAGACGTTGTCTGCGTCGTCATCGCTGGCATCGTCTGCGCCTCCGTTTACTACGCGAACGGCCTCGTCGCATGAACCCGACCAGCGTCGATGTGCCCCTGGCGTGCTTACGCGGAGTTTCGTTCTCATACAAGGATGCTCCGCAAACAATTCACGAGGCCACCTTCAGCGTCAATGCCGGTGAGTGTGTGGTGTTATGTGGCCCTTCGGGTGGCGGGAAAACCACTCTGATCCGCCTGATTAACGGGCTTGCCGGCGGTTTCTATAAGGGAACAACTACCGGTAGCGTGTCTTTGGGCGATCAAGATGCAGCGAGCCTTGCTCAGTGGGAGCGAGCCGAAAAAGTCGGCAGTGTTTTCCAGGACCCGTCATCGCAATTCTTCTCTAGCCAATTAGCAGGAGAAATAGCTTTTACCTGCGAGAACCTAGGCTACGGCCACGAACGCGTCGTGTCCCTTACCGACCAGGCAATCTCTTCTTTCTCTTTGGATAACCTGCGTTCCATCCCGAACGATTCACTTTCATCAGGGCAAAAGCAGAAGGTCGCTATCGCGTCCGCACTGGGACCTCGTCCCTCTTTGCTCGCCATGGATGAGCCATCGTCCAACTTGGACGAGGACGCGTCGGCACACCTCGGGCGCACCCTCAAAAAGTTGAAGCAGCAGGGCTTCGCGATGGTCATCGCCGAGCATCGCCTGGCATATCTGATGGACGTCGCTGACCGTTTCCTGCTGGTGCGTGGTGGCCGAATTGAGCGCGAGCTGACGCATAACCAGGTAATGGACCTTCCAGAGGAAATCCGCCTTGAGTGGGGGCTCCGCGATCCACGCTGGACCTCACGTCCCACCCTCCCCCGACCTCACCAGCACCCAACGGGCACGTCGGCGCACGACTCCACTTCGCAAGCCTGGAATCAGCCGACGCTTCAGATCCGCGAACTCGGTGCTGCCTACGGTTCACGCAGTATCTTCACCAACGTGTCATTCAGCGCCAACGAGGGAATGATTGTTGCTCTGACCGGTGATAACGGGGCTGGCAAGACGACCCTTGCACGCATTTTGGCGGGCTTGAAGAAAGCGTCCGGGGGCAGTGTTATCGTCAACGGAAAAGCCTGCAAACGACGCGATCTCCTCCGGCGTGTCTGGTTCAGCCCCAACGACGTCAAAGCGGAATTCTTCACCCCCAGCGTCGAAGAAGAAATTATGCTTCAAGTGCGCACTGACGAGGAGCATAAAGAGAAAGCGCGCTCAGTCCTGCGCAACCTTGGCCTGTGGGAGATGCGCAAGCAGCACCCCGTAACCCTGTCGGGCGGACAAAAACAGCGACTGTCCATCGCCTGCGCAATCATGTCCGACCGACCCGTTCTGGTCCTCGACGAACCAACAAGCGGGCTTGACGCTCTCAATATGGAGCTCGTGTCGCGCGCCCTCGAATGCGCGGCCGAGGCAGGCAAAGCGATCATCGTCGTCACACACGACAACGAGTTCCTGCGCCGTTGTTGCACGCACTCCTACGTCCTCAACATGAAAGAAGGACAGTCCATGAAGGCAGATGGTTCCACGGACAGCCTCAATGGCCCCTCGGCGAAAGATGACCCCCAGGCGAAGAAAGAAAAGACCGCTGGCTTGAAAGAGCTGTATCTTCGACTGACGAAGCCGGCACACGGAATGATTATCCGTGGCATGGTCATGTCCGCTTTGTCAGTTGCCGTCGGCTTCGTGCCGTATGTCATCGCGATCCTCATTGCGCAGGACGCGTTACGTGGCCAACTGCCACCAGCGTCGACTCTGGTCATCATGTCCGTGGTTGCCATCGTGTGCGCTGCCGTCGACCGTATGTTGTTCGGCGCAGGCACTGGCGTCTGCCACGTTGCGGATGCTGATTTCAGAGTCCATGCCCGCCACATTTTGATCGATCACTTCTCGAAGCTACCGCTCGGTTGGTTCAATGACCGCAGTTCTTCGGAGGCGACGCAGGCTGTTTCCGACGATGTTCTAGGTATGCACCAGACCATCGGGCATGCTCCCACCGAGATCGTGCGCGCGGTCCTTTCCCCACTAATCCCATTGGTCATCCTGTTTATTGCCGACTGGCGAATGGCACTGGCATTCCTTGCCTACATCATCGTCTTCATCGGCATTTCAGGGATGTTCATGTCCCGCGACTACGCGACGCTGTCCGAGCAATACAACGCCGCAAAGATCGAGCTTTCTTCGTCGATCGTCGAAATCGCTGAGGGCATCGAAGTTGTGAAGACCTTCGGTAGCACACGCAAAGCCGGTTCACGCTATCGCGAGGCGGTCGAACGCCTGACGGAAGTCACCTTCGAGTGGACGAAACTAACTGCCGGACCGTTCTCGATGCTCAGCGCATTCATCTCGCCGGGCACGGTCCTGGCGTGCCTCGGCCTGGGCTCCAGCCTCTTCATCTCGAAGGGCTGGTTCGACTTCGCGTCCGCTGTCCCCTTCCTTGTCTTAGGGCCCTCAATCCCGTCGGGCCTGGTGACCGTGGCATCGTCCATGGGATTCTTGCAGACGGCATTGCACAATCTCGAACACATCGGGCAGGTACTTTCCACCGACCAGCTACCTGAACCCGACAAGCCAGAGCCTCTGCCAGCGACTGACGTGGATATCGCGTTCGACGACGCCTCGTTCGCCTACACGCAGGACGGAAAGTTCGCGCTCGACCACGTAGACGCGCACATCGAAGCCGGGAGCGTCTGCGCACTGGTTGGCGATTCGGGCAGTGGCAAGACAACATTCGCGCGCTTGATCCCACGCTTCTGGGATCCGACCAGCGGGAGCGTCAGCCTTGGCGGACACGACCTGCGGAATATCTCCACACAGTCCCTGTTGTCGCAGGTAGCCATCGTTTTCCAAGAGGCCATGATGCTGTCACTCCCCATTCGTGACAACATCAAACTCGCCTGCCCTTCCGCCACGGACGAGCAGATGATCGAAGCCACACGCGCGGCACAAATCCACGATCGCATCTGCGAATTCCCCGCTGGCTACGATTCCGTCATCGGCTCAGCCGACTGCAACCTGTCGGGAGGCGAAGCTCAGAGGATTGCCATCGCCCGCGCAATTCTGCAGAATGCGCCGATTCTGGTCCTCGACGAGGCCACCGCACACACCGACCCCGAAAACGAAACTGCGATCCAGACTGCTCTGAATCACCTGTCGCACGGTCGCACGACCATCGTCATCGCGCACCGGCTCAACACGGTTTCCGGAGCGGACATGACGCTCGTCCTCGAAGACGGTCGCGTGCTCGAGGCCGGCCAGCACGATAAGCTCTTGGCCGCCAATGGCCGGTATGCGCAGCTCTGGAACACGCAACAAGTCCAGGCATTCCATGGTCGCGACGAAAAAGAAGACTTCGTGGGGAGCCTCGTCAATCCCAATAGGCACACACCCGCTACCCCTGAATACACCACGAATCCCACACCGGCACTCGCTCACGATTCGCAGGAAGGCGCGCAATGATCGTCAACAAGATTGATAAGCTCGCTGGCCGCTCGACTGGAGTCAAAGCTCAGGCCGTCTACTTCGCGATCTGCGGAGTGCTCGAGGGAGCCGTCTACACATCCCTCCTCCCCTTGCTTCACGCCCTTTTTGATGGCGACGGACACACAGCGTTCACGTGGTCGATGGTTGCCGTCGGGCTCGGCGTCGTCTGCGCGCTTGCGAACTATTTCGCGGAAACGCACGGGTACATGATCGGCGACGTCATCGTTTTGCGATCGATCCAAGAACGTTTGGGCGACCACGTTGTGAAGCTCCCTCTCGGCTGGTTCACCGCTGGGCGAGCCGGCGAACTCGCGTCCCTTTTGGAACGCGACCTGCAGATGATCATGAACCTACCCGGCATTTTCTTAAAACAACTGATCACCGCAATGACCATCCCCGCGTGCATTGCCCTGCTCTACGTATATGTCGATTGGCGAATTTTCATCGCCTACGTGATCACAATGCCACTGCTGTACACGTGGGCGCAGAAGATGGGCGAAGCAGCCGGAACCGGACACGCTGAAGAAGAAAAGTCGAACGCACAGCTGGCTAGCCGAATGCTCGAATTCGTTCATGCTCAGCCGATCCTGCGCGCAACGGGCACGGCTCAAACCGGTTGGAAAGCTCTCGAAGACGACATTCAACGCGACCACGAAACAACGGTTCGCACTCTCAATCAGACCCAGAAGCCGATGACCATGTACACCCTGTTGGTGTACCTGTCATTCGGCCTGACATTCCTGTGCACGACCGCGCTTCTTGCCTATGGAACGCTAACCGCGGTTGAGTACCTGTTCGTCATCGTTTTAGCCCTGCGATCGGTCGACGCGCTCCTGAAGGCAGGTAGCCAAGCCATGTCCTTCAACGTCTGCCAGAACGCGATCAATGCGTCCGAGAAGATCCTCGCCACCTCCCCACTGCCGGAGACAGATTCACCGAAGAACCCCGCGGACGCCTCGATTTCCTTCGACCACGTGCATTTCTCCTACGATGGCACGCGCCAGATCATCAACGATGTCACCTTGGAGTGTCCAGCCGGACAGATGACCGCGCTTGTCGGCCCGTCCGGTTCCGGCAAAACGACGTTGACCAGGCTGATCGCTCGCTTCTGGGACGTCACAGAAGGCTCCGTCCGAATCGGTGGCGTCGACGTTCGAGACATGGCAGTCGACGACTTGCTGTCGATGGTGTCGCTGGTCTTCCAAGACGTGTACCTGTTTGACGGCACGATCGAGGACAATATCCGCTTCGGACAGCCGGACGCCAGCGACCAAGATGTGCGCCGAGCAGCACGCATCGCCCGGCTCGACGAGGTTGCGGAGCACCTCGAAGATGGGTGGGAAACCCGCGTCGGCGAAGGTGGTGGACGACTATCTGGTGGCGAACGTCAGCGCGTGTCAATTGCGCGTGCGTTACTCAAGAATGCGCCGATCGTCCTCTTCGACGAGGCCACCGCGGCACTCGATGCTGAGAACGAGGCAGCGATTGTGGACGCCATGCATTCACTGGCCAAGGACAAGACCGTCATCGTGATTGCGCATCGCTTGTCGACTATCGCTGAGGCTGACCAGATCGCCATGCTCGAAGACGGGCACATCACGCAACTGGGAACCCACAAGGCACTACTCGCCCAAGAGGGGCGCTATCGCAGTTTCTGGTCGGATCGCCAGCAAGCGCAAGACTGGAAGGTCCGATAAGGGCGGGGGTCCACTCCCCTTTTGGCGTGCGTAGCCGGCTTCTTGGATGTTCCTGTCGAAGTGCTTGTTCCAGCTGAAGCCATCGAAAAAGCAAAGCACCCGACCCTTTCGGATCAGGCACCTGAGTTTATTGAAGCAGTGCCCCAAGTCGGGCTTGAACCGACGACCGACGGGTTATTGATTTGCTGTTGGATTATCGCCTTTGTCAGAGTCGCTATTCATCTTTCGTCTATTGGGGTATTAAGCACTGTTGATGTTCCGATTCATGGTGACGACAGGCACGATGAATCGCATGAATACGAATCACCCTTTAGTACTCAAAGTTCCACCCCTTTGGCAATCTGCTCTTGATTCGTGGGAGCAGGAAATGACCGTTTCAGGATTGCGTGAGCGGACAATCGGCACACGCTTGCGTCATGTACGGCAAGCTGCGCGAGCGCTTAAGCCGGATCCGCGAGAAGTGACATCCGTCGAGCTTTTAGGCTGGGTGTCTGAGCGCTCTTGGCAGCTTGAAACACGCCACGCGTATTATTCATCGCTTCGATCGTTTTTTGGCTTTATAAAAGGCGTTAATAGTCCTGCGTTGGCGTTGCCTCATATTCACCGCCCGAATGCTCTTCCTCGTCCAGTTCCTGATACTCAGCTGATAGAGGCGCTGAATAGCGCATCGCCTCGCACTCGCCAGATTCTTCTGCTTGGAGCGTGTGTTGGTCTGCGTGCAAGCGAAATCGCGCGCGTACATATCGACGACTTCTTTCATGATCTGCATGGATATTCCTTGCACGTTGTCGGCAAAGGCGGGGTCTCTCGGTTCGTTCCGATTGATAGGGGTTTTGCTGAAGAGCTCATGGAATGCGCCCGAGCCAATAATGGGTGGCTTTTCCCTGGTAAAGATCATGGGCATCTTTCACCGCGTTACGTGTCGAAGCTCGGCTCTTGTGCTCTGGCTTCACCGTGGACTTTACATACTCTTCGGCATCGCTTTGCCACTACTGCCTACAGGAATAGCCATGACCTTATTGCTGTTCAACGGCTTCTTGGTCATTCCTCGGTTGCAACGACGCAACGTTATACAGCCCCTGCCGATGACGCTCTGCGTTTGGTAGCCGAATCGACTCATCTCAATGTGTCACACCCTTAGAAAGGAAATCACCATGTCCGTTACGTGTCGCGTGACTGGAAACATCTCTCAACCGATATTGCGTCAGCTTGATTCAGGGTCGGTTGTTCTCAATTTCGGTATCGGAGCGACCCATCGAAAGAAAGATCAGAACTCTGGAGAATGGAACGACGTTGGCGAAGAGCTATGGATAAACGTCTCTTTTTGGGACGAGAAAGCAGAGCGCCTTGCTGGTGTTTTGCGTAAGGGCTCAAAAGTGTGTGTCGAGGGCATTCTGGTGCGAAAAGAGTATGAGGGACGCACGAACCTAGAACTGTTCTCCCCTTCTTTCATTGAATCGGTTTCACTTTCGACTCACACTGATTCGAATTCTGACCCCTGGAGCGTGCAAGAGAACGACGAGTAATTCGTTTGTTTTCTAGGGCTACTCAATGCAGTAGCCCTATTCCACTCGCCTATTACCGGCAAATACGGCAAAGACGGTAACGGCGGTAATAACGGTAAATACGGCAATGACGGCAAAGGAAGGCTCTGATTGCAATGTCGAGTACACGCAGAAGCGACCCGGCCACTTCACATGAGGCAGAAGCGCGTTTAAAAGATCGAACGAGGGAAAAGCGTCGCATTCTTTCAGCGTTTCTTGAAGTGGGCGATATGACTGACTCTGAGTTAGAGAGCCTTGCTACGGCTGAAAACTGGCCACACGCAGGTAGTACCTATTACCGCAGGCGGAGGTCAGATCTTAAAGCCGAGGGAAAGATTTACGCGACGAGTGAGCGTCGTAAGAATCAAGCTGGCAATTCTGAGACTGTCTGGGGGCTTGCTCCTGCCCCGCTCGGTCAGGTCGAGGAATCGATTTTGGCAGACGCGCGTGATGCAGTCTTTGCGCGTTTAGACGATGGAACGTTCGTTTTGAAAGGTGTGGGGCTTGTTGAAGGAAGTGTTTTAACTGTCCATGCCAAGAGTGGACACGCACGAAGGGTGATCGTACGGAGAGTGACTGAGCACTCTGATGGCACTTCAACAGCGTCATTCGATTGGGCTCCTACAAAGGCAGGTTTCAAAGAGCGCGTTGTCTTTGTTAAACATGGCCAGATTTTCTATGTGCGAGGAAAGAACCTCGTTGAGGGAGCGCGTGTAGATGTGAGCGTGAAAGGCAAAAGGCACACGCGCCCGGTGGTAGTGGATCGAATTGTTCATAGCGATGAGGCCGGTTATCAGACTGCAAGATTCCACTGGCTTAATGCACTGGATATGGATAGAGACAAGGAATGCCGGTAAATACGGCAATGACGGTAAAGACGGTAAACACGGCGATGCCGGTAAAGCCGGTAAAGGCTTTTGAGAGGAACATGCATATGAGAATCGATGAGTTTGTTGAGGGCTGGCAGGGGATGCCTCCAGATGAGGGCAAGACAGCCCTGATGGGCATTCGGGTGTTTGCGCGGTACGTGCTTGGGGAGTTATCCGCTAGGGCTGATGACACCGAGCATGATGCACAGACGTTCTTAGCGCTGATGGATAAGCGTCGTGAGCAGAAGGAATCGTCAATGATCGATTGGGAAGAAACGTGGGCGTGGGCGAAGTTGCAGTACGAAGCGTGTACATCAAAAACATTCGCCTATGTGAAGTCAAAGGCTTTGATTTCTGATGCGCTCGATTTAGCAGAAACGCACTTGCAACATAATGAGGACACGAAATGATTATTGCGATCTGTAATCAAAAAGGTGGCGTTGGTAAGACGACGCTCGCAACGAACATCGCCTATCAGCTTGGGCTGAGGTCTGAAAAGCCGGTTTTACTTGTTGACGCTGATCCTCAAGGTAATGCCACAACGATGATGAGTATTGATGTTGATTCATCAACGCTGACGCTCAATGATGTGATGAGCGCGATTGCAACAGGTGGGTCTCCTGAAGTGACCTCTCATGCCGTTTATCCTGCTAGCGAAGTGTGGGGCAACATTGAGGTTCTGCCCGCTGATCGTCTTTTAGCCAGTAGAGAAAACGACGTTTCATTAGGCCGTGAGCAACGCTTGGCGTCAGCGTTGAGTGTCATCAAGCATGAGTACGCGCATATTGTGGTTGATTGCCCTCCGTCGCTTGGAATGCTCACAACGAACGCTTTGGTGGCTGCTGACCGAGCCTTGGTTGTTTCAACGGCTCGTGAGTCTTCGGCGGACGGTGTAGCTGAAATGATTACGACACTGGCTACTGTACGTAGTTGCTATAACCCGAAGCTGAGCTTGTCGGGGATTGCTATCAACGCCTACAGGAACGACCGAGTTGATCGGAGAACGTGGAAAAATGCGCTCAGTGACACGTATGAAGACCTCGTGTTGTTGGACGCGATTATTCCTGAACGTGAGGCAATCGCACGTGCAGGTAGCGATCATGAGCCAATCCGAGACATTGACAGCATGAAAGCTTTTGAACTCATTGCCGACAAACTCATCTCTTCGACTCATAAGGAATGATTGTGAAAACCCCTGATGCTAGCGCCCTTACCGCTTTGCGTAAGGCAGAAATTCTTGATCCCATCATTGCGGGCGACTCAACAATTACCGGCAAAGCCGGTAAATACGACATTGCCGGTAATGGCGGTAAAGCCGGTAAAGAATCAGTACGTAGTGGTGGTGTCCCTCGAAAGTCGAAGCTCACTTTGACGCTTGATGCGGATCTGGTTGGTCGGATCAGAGCAGCCTACCGCGCAGAGCTTGCCGACAAACCTGAGCTCTCATCTCTTTCTCAGTGGGCTTCAGATTATCTCTTGCAAGCTGTCAACCAGGTTGAGGCGACGCATAATCATGGCCAGCCTTTTATCCCTGTTCAAACAGGCGTCCTACGACCTGGGCGATCAGTATAAGTTCAGCCTAAAGCCACCATAATTGCCGTCTTTACCGCCATTACCGGTAAAGACGGCAAAGCCGGTGGAATTGGGTTTGAAAGAACTCAAGATTTTCGTTTAAAAGCGAAAGCCGGGGGACACCCCCGGCACTTGGAGGTAGCGTCACCGCCACCGCTTTAATTAAAGCACGCCGGATGGGAAAGAAAAGAGTAGATGTCTTGTCATCCGAGGGCAGGGTTGTGCTTAATGACGATGCTGCCGTTTTGGATTGCTGCGTCTCCGACGGTGGCGAGCATGGTCGTAACGAAGTATTCGTTGGTGCCGTAGTTTTCGATGGTGATGTTTCCGCTCGCGTCCACGGCTGCGATGTAGGCGACGTGGCCGTAGGAGGGGTGATATCCGAAAGCGCCTGGACGGTAGGAGATGATGTCGCCTGGTCGGACTTGTCGCATTGAGGGGACTTTGATCCAGCCTGGCATATTGCCGTCGAGTCCCCATTGTCCGCCGTGACCGCCTAGCGGGGTGAGTGTTGCCCATGTGTATTTCCACTGGGTGTTTGCGCCTGCGAACTTGACGCCCATGTCGCGATTGACTCGCCAGAAGGCGAAGTCTGTGCAGTTGCCATAGGCGTAGCGAGTGTTCCAGTTGATCTCACCGTAGGGCCCGTTGGCATATGGGTAGTCGTTGCCCATCGGCCCGCCTGCTGCTCCAACGCCTAGAGGCATTCCTACTTGCGCGTATTTTGAGGCTGCGAGAGCTGGAATTTTCTTCACGTAGTTTTGTGTTTCCGCAAATGGTGGGACTCCACCATATCGGAGGACGTTTCCGATACCTGCGTTGTAGGCTGCGAGGGCGAGTTCAACGAGGTCGCCTGAGACTCGGCCTTGTTGAATGTAGTTCTTCAATGCGCTGACTTGATTGCACATGTAGGTGCCTTGGCTCATGATCGCGTCGGCTGGATTGTAGATATCGGCTTTACCGTCGCCATCTCCATCGACTCCGGCTGCCGCCCAGGTGCCCGGCATGAATTGAGTAAGTCCGGCTGCGCCTGCCGGAGAGACGGCGCGCGGGTTCCAGCCTGATTCTGTTTCGATCTGTGCTGCGAGCAGTGGCGCGGTAATTTCTTCACAAATCTGGCCTGCTTTGAGTACCCATTGGACGTATTCTGCGGGCACGTTTGATTCGTTGAGTCCGGCTGCTTGGGTTTCATCATCGCCACCTCCGCCGAGGATTGCGAGGGTCAGTGGAAATGTTGCAATCGTCAGTAGCAACGACATGAGTGCAGCCAGTAGTTTCATAGTCGTGTCAGTTCACCGTGATAGAGCCAGAGTTGATGAGTCCATCAGCGCTTGTGCTCCACGAATAGGTTCCCGTAGGAACTGAGATTGAACCACTAAACGTGCGCGCGCCTGAGACTGTTCCTTGCCCGAGGGTCACAACATTTCCTCCGACATTTGCAGTGACAGTGACGGGGGCGGAGCCAACCGACGAGACGGTGACGCTGAAGCTGACTGTTCCTGACGAGGAAGAGACAGACGTGTTCATGTCTGCGATGTAGCCTCCAACGTCTGCGCCTTGCGTGGGCGAGGCAGGTGTAGGAGCCGGTTGAGGAGTAGACGGCTCTGAGGGCGTGGGCGTTGGTTCTGTCTGGGTCGGCTCGGTGGGGGGAGCGGTTTGCTGATAGGTCGCATTTGAGTCAAGAACCGCTTGCTTAGCAGTGTTGAGCGCCTCTGTTGCATTCTTGAGTTTGTCTAATGCCTGACTGTATGAAGCCGATGTTTCAGGCGCGGGCTGGGAGGCGAGTTGGGAGAGAGCGTCGATTGCCAAACGGAGCGTCTGACGTGTTGCTTCGTCCGATACTTTTCCTTCAGTGTCAGCGAGCAGTGTTTCGCTTTCGCTGATAAGCGAATGGGCGCGGGTAATCTCCGTTTGCCACTCTTGGGTTTCTTGTGAGCTCAATCCTGCTGATTGGGCAGATTGTGCGCTGTGAGGTTGCACTGTTTGCCCGCTGTTTGGCTTATCTTTTCCGCTTGGAGTGGTTGCCATGTATATGCCAGCACATGTTGCGCCAGCAAGAAAGAGCAGAGCAAACACGACGATGAGTATGCGTCGGGCTAGTTGTCTAGGGCGTCTATCGCCCTCCTGGTCATCATCTGATGCTGGTGAGGATTTGGGAGTAAAAGCTTCAGGCGTGTGGTGGGCTGGCAGGGTTTGGGTCTGAGCGTCTTGGGCTTTGAGTTGAGATTTGAGAGCGTCACGTTGGCGCATGAGTGCATCGCATTCTCTCTTCCGGCTTTCAACGTTCTGAGACAGGGTTTCAACGCGCTCGGTGAGCGTGTCACGCTGGGTGCGTAGGCGCGCGATCTCGGCCTCGTGTTCGCTGATGTTGGCGTGGAGTTCTTCGAGGTCGGCTCGGCTTGGGCGAGCGTCAAGCTGGTGTGTCAGATCATCGATCTTTTTGGCGAGCTGGTCGCGCTCATCAGTTGAGTCTTTAAGCTGGGCTTCAAGGGCGAAGCGTGCGCGCTCGGCTTCGACATTGGTCTGTTCAGCTGCGCTAAGGGCTTGGCGTAAGTCATGTTTTGCTTGTGATAGTTCGCCTGCGAACTGGGCGTTTTCGCTTCTCAGTGTTGCGATTTGTTGCTCAGACTGCTCGTTTTGTTGGAGTAATTCACCGGCGTGTTCGTCTAGGGTCGCAATCTCGGCAGTCTTTGCGACGATGTCGGCATTCAGGCGAGTGATTGTGTTTTCGAGGTCGAAAATACGCCCCTGTTCTTCTTTGAGCGACAGTGTGAGAGCCTGCTTTTCCTGTTCCACGCTCGCCAGGAGTGCTCGGGTTTTCTCGGTTTCGCTCTGAGCGATGTCGAGGTCGTGGGCGAGGTGGGCGCGCTCGGTTTTCTCAGCAGTGAGCGCCTCCCTGAGTTGGGCAAGCTCAGCTTTAAGCTGGGTTGTTGTGGCGTCATCTGTTTCTTTTTGCTCATACGCCTCGCGTACTCGCCTCAGCTCTGATTCGGTGGAGGCGCGTTCAGAAGTGAGGGTTTCAACCTGGGAGGTAAGATCAGCGATCAGAGCTTGAAATGTTGTTTCCTGCTCATGCCATTGGTCACGCTCATGCGCGAGCGTGGTATGCGCTTCATCGCACCGGCGGGTCAGAGTTTGAATCTGAGCGTCAGTATCGCTGCGGCGAATGCTTAATGCTGATGCGAGAGCTGCTTCTAACTCGCCGTTGCGTTGTTCGAGCTGGCGAATACGTGCGCCCATATCCTCGTGTGAGTCTGACTCTTCTGGTTGGCTTGAGCGAGCTGGTTTAACACCGGCTGGACGTGGAGGGTCAAGCGTTATGTCTTGTCCGTCAATCGTGACAGTGCCGTCAGGATTGATACGTGCGCTCTGACCGTCGTTTAACGAGAACATGATCGGCTGGCGCGGATGAGCGGAGATGATCTGGCGGATCTTGGCTTCATCTGACGGGTTCACGAGAGCTCCACAAGTACTTAATACGAGGCTGAATACTGATATGTGGAATGAGCGCTCACGTTGCTCACAACGAAAAAACTTGACTATGCGTAGCTTCGTGTGCGTGTTATTATAAAAGGTTGGATAATTTCAGGCTGAAGCGACTGGTTGGTGAGAGTGCGCGCGTGCGCGCACTGGTCACATTCCTTATAAATCCGCCGTTTATAAGGAGTGACCAGTGGCTTCACAACGAAAAAGCTCATTCGAGCCTCAGCCAGCCTTGTTTGATCTAGATTTTCTCTTTGAAGGAGCAAAACATGAACATCGAAGACTTCGACGTGTATCAAGCGATCAACGGTGGCGAGCTGGCGAGACTCGAGTTACTGAAGTGCCCTCTACCCGAGCCGTTGAAAACGATCTGCGAGAATCAACAGACGTGGGAGGCGACAGCGCTCGGGGAGGATCTGAGCATCGACCCGATGGAGGGGTGCGACGCCCAGGAAATCATCGACCTGATCGGCGAGAGCGCGTGGGAGGAAGAGGGCGAAGCCTACTGGCAGGCACGATTGACGATCGACGAGAAGGACACCCTGCAGGATCTACTCGAAACAATCGAACAGATGCAGCCGTTCTACGAGAGGCTCGTGTTGAATCTGGCGAGCGAACTGCTGATCGAAGCGATCGACAAAGAGATTCCGTTGATGGATATCAACGAGGAGACGTGGTGGGAGCGCAGGCCAATGAAGTATTGGCAGATGACTCTCAGGGACGTGAAGCAACAGTTGTTGGACCTGCGCAGTCCCGAATGGGAGCCAGTTCTTCCCTGGGCTCATCTTCTTCATTTCCTGAAAGATTGGGCTCAGGACAATCGGAAGAACATTCCGAGCTCAATGCACGAGCCGGTGTGGGTGGGCGAAGTCTTGGACAAGAACCTGACGCTGATCGAAACCGAAGCGGACAAGGCACTGTTCCCGCTGACGTAAAAGCACGCACGACCCCTCCACGCTGGCGGGCAACTCATCTTGTTGTCCCCCAAGGCGCGAAAGCGCGTGCGCGCGCGAACATTGAGGCAATTCGTTTGCTCGATGAGCTCGGTGATCGGGAAGCGGATGAGCGTGAGCAGGAAACACTCGCGAAGTATTCAGGGTGGGGAGGACTGGGCTCCATCTTCGATCCAAAACGGCAGGATTGGCAGGCTGAACGTCAGAGCTTGCGTCTTCTTTTGGGTCAAGAGGAGTACCGGTTGGCGCGCGAGGGTGTTCTGAGCGCGCACTACACGAACCCTGCTTTTGTTGCACCGATGTGGAATGCGGTACGCGGACTTGGGGTCGAGCGCGGGCGAGTGTTGGAGCCTGGGTGCGGGTCTGGCAATTTCATTGGCGGAGCCCCTGAAGGCTTTGACATGGTGGGTGTTGAGATTGACTCTACGACAGCAAGGATCGCAAGCAAGCTCTACCCTGATGCGAAGATTCTCAATGAGTCTTTCGGGGATACTCGCCCTGACGGGGCGTGGTTCGACGTGTCGATCGGTAATGTGCCGTTCGGTAATTTTCAGGTGCGCGACGATACATACAATCCGTCGCATTTTCCGATTCATAATCACTTTATTGCTAAGTCTGTTGCTCTAACGCACCCTGGTGGTCTTGTAGCGGTCATCTCTTCACATTGGACGCTCGACGCTAAAAACCCTGCTTTCAGACGATACCTGTATCAGAGTGCAGATCTGGTTGGAGCGGTGCGACTGCCCACCGGCGCTCATGATGAGGCAGCTGATACGCAGGCTTTGACTGACGTATTGATTTTCCGTCGGCGCATGGACGGGGAAGAACCCCAGCCTTTTGAGTGGGAGAGCTCGACGCCACGCTTTTTTGGTGAGCATTCCGTGACGATGAATACGTATTTTGATCGTTACCCTGAGCGTGTTCTCGGTGAGCTGTCAGCCCAATTGGGTATGAATTCTACGGTGAATCTGACTGTCACCTCGCCTTCGCTTTCTGAAGTAGGTAACGAGCTTTCTCGTGCGTTAGAGACTGTTGTTGCACGCGCTGTAGAGCGAGGTTTGACCTTTACTCGCCCCACAACCACCGCCCCGCAGGCCAGCAACGTCATTGACGTCCGTCAGCTCGGACATATTAGCCAGAATGAAGATGGGTCTTTCTCTATCCAGACCACGCATGGGCTCCAGGTGCACAAGGTAGCGAAAAAAGATCGTGCTGAGATGGCTTCGCTGTTAGCTCTACGCGATCAGACCGTTGAATTAGTGAATGCTGATGCCACCAGCACGGTCGATACGCCTGAGCTTGAGGCTCAACGAAAGGCTCTCAAGGAGTCCTACCTTGCCCACGTTGATCGCTTCGGCCCTATTAACGAACGAAAGTACGTCTCGCGTCGCACGAGGAAGAAAGATGAGGACGGCAACCCCATCATCACGACAACTGAGCAAGTGCGAAGGGTCATTGCTGCGTTCCGCAAAGACCCTTACGCTGCGGTGACGCTCGCGATCGAGGACTATGACATTGAAGAAAAGAAGGCTTCTCCTGCTGACATTCTGACCAAGCGCACTATCGGTGTTACTCCGCAGATTCTTGGCGCGGATAGTCTCTCTGATGCTCTTGCACTGTCGCTCAATCAGACCGGTAAAGTCGATGTCGATCGGATTGCGTATCTTTTAGATTCTGATCGTGATGCTGTTCTTGCTGATTTGCTGGAACAACGACTTGTTTTTAGAACGCCAGGGTGCCCCGATGAGCTTGTTGCTCGCGAAGAATATCTGGCAGGCAACGTTCGTGCCAAACTCGCTCGCGCAAATGAGGCAAGCGCTCTCGATAGTGTGTTTGAAGCCAATGTCGAAGCGTTAAAACAGGCTCTGCCTGCTGATATTCCATTGGAGGATATTCAGATCACTCCTGGGGCACCGTGGCTTGGGCGAGCTGTTCACGTCGAGTTCTACCACAGTGTTATCTGCGATCTGCCATATCGCAATGACGATGCCGTGACTTTCAACCCGAGTAATGCTCATTGGAGTATTAGTAAACGGCGCGCATGGACGGGCGCGTTTGAACGCTGGTCAGTGTCGAACCGTGGAAACGCAGACCGCATTTTTGAAGCTTTGCTTAACCATACAGACGTTACTATCACGGCAAAGGATTCTGACGGCACCACGTATGTTGATGTCACTGCGACGGCTGAAGCAAACTCAAAACTGGAGGAAATGCGCGAGGCTTTCATCGAATTCTGTTGGTCTACACCTGAGCGCGTCGAAGACCTCACTCGACGCTACAACGATACGTTCAATAGTTTCGTTCAACGCAGCTATGAGCGTGCTGGGCAAGCCCTTCAACTCCCAGGCTTGAATACTGACATCACACCATATTCACATCAGCGCAGCGCCGTTGCACGAATCGTGTCTGAACCGACCGTCGGCTTGTTCCACGAAGTCGGTGCAGGCAAAACCCTCGAAATGATTATGGGGGCAATGGAGCTCAAACGTTTGGGGTTGGCATCAAAGCCCATGATCGTGGTGCCAAACCATATGCTCTTGCAGTTCGCGAATGAATGGCAGCAGGCGTATCCAAGCGCGCGCGTGATGATTACTGACAAGGAAGATTTGAAGACTGCGGGGGCAAGGCGAGAGTTCCTCGCGAGAGTCTCTACGCATGACCTAGACGGTGTGGTGATTACTCAATCTCAGTTTAAGCACATCGGCATGAAGCCGAGTAGCGTCAGAGCGTATATGTCCGCTGAAATCGAAGAGATTGAAGAAGCGTTAGAAAACGCTACTGAGCGCAATTACTCGGTGAGCCAGCTGACGCAACGTCTTAAGACTCTCCAGTCTGATCTTGAAAAAGAAGTGAACAAGGTCAAGGACACAGGCTTGTTCTTTGAAGAACTTGGTATTGACTATCTGATGGTTGATGAAGCTCACCACTTCAAGAATCTTGGTGTGGTGACGAGCCTTTCTGGCATGAGTTCTAAAGACTCAGGGCGGGCACGCGATCTGCATATGAAGATTGACTATTTGCGCACAATCAATCCCGATCATTACCTGACCCTAGCCACAGGTACTCCGATCGCGAACTCGATTGCTGAGTCACACACGATGTTGCGGTATCTCTCGCCTGATCTTCTCCGGGACGCAGGAATCGCTAAGTTTGATGCGTTTGCTGGAGCTTTTACTCAAGAGACGCGCGACATGGAGATCACGGCGACCGGTAAGTTAAAAGCTCGCACTCGTATTGCCCGTTTTCAGAATCTCCCCGAGTTTATGAGCATCTGGGGGCAGGTAGCTGACGTAAAAATGAGTGAAGACCTCAACCTCGCGCGCCCTATTGTGCACGTTAATTCTGAGGGGAAACACGCCCCAGAAATCGCTTCAATCCCCGCAGGCGCTGAGATGGAAGCGTTCTCCCAGACTCTGTCTGATCGGGCAGACAAGATTCATTCTGGTAGCGTCGAACCGAGTGAAGATAACTGGCTCAAGCTGTCTAATGATGGTCGGCAAGCAGCAATTGACTTGCGCCTGGTTGATTACGATCCTGGGAGCATCACGAAAGCCTCAACGATTGCAGCAAACGTTGTGCGCATTTATAACGAAACCAGTGATCGTGTCTACGTTGATAAATCTGGCGAGCACATGAGTCTGCCCGGTGGCCTTCAACTGATCTTCTCTGATCGCTCCACCCCTAAAGGCAACGGCGAGTGGAACGTGTATCAGGAGATTAAAGACAACCTTGTTGAAATGGGGATACCGAGTGATGAGATTGCGTTCATTCACGAAGCGAATACGGATGAGCAAAAAGAAGATCTGTTTATGCGCTGTCGTGAGGGGCAAGTCAGGGTCATCATCGGCTCGACAGACAAGATGGGCACGGGGACGAACATTCAGCTTCGCGCGGTTGCACTTCATCATGTTGACGCCCCGTGGAGGCCTGCTGATATTACCCAGCGTGAGGGACGCATTATCCGTGCTGGTAACCAGAACAGCCAGGTGTCAATTTTCCGCTACGTTGCCGAAAAATCGTATGACGCGGTGATGTGGCAGACCCTAGAGCGTAAGCAAAAAATGATCTCTCAGGTTATGCGCGGAAAAGCTGGCGAGCGAGTGTTTGATGATGAGTTCACCGATGAAATGGGGTTCGCGCAAACTAAGGCAGTGGCAACCGGTAATCCGCACATTATTGAGCGCACTAAGGTTGAAGCAGATGTTGCTCGCTTCAAACGCGACAAAGCCTCGCATCGTCGCATGGTGATGAACCAGCGAGCTGGCCTAGCTCGCGATCAGACGCTGTTGGGTAACATCGAGCGCGCCCTGCCCCTAGCGAAAGAACTGGTAGGAAAACTTCGACCCACAAGCGGTGACGCATTCGCGATGGTAGGGCGCGCAGGCGAACTCATCCGTGATCGTAAGAGCGCGGTTGCGTATCTGAATGCTCAGCTCACTACAGGCTTAAACACTTGGGTAATTGAAGCTCTACGCAACGGTCACCAAATGCACGCATTTTTGCGCACCCCGATGAGTCTTACCCTCGGTGGGATCACGCTTGAATGCGAACGCGCGCTTGGCAAGAGCCCCACCCAACCAGCCTGTCTTGAATTTACGATTCAAGGCGTACGCGAGAAGATTTTTAGCGTCACCATCGACTTAAACGCAGCGCTAGAAGGCAACAATATCGGGTTGATTACTCGCCTTGAACACCATGTTGGGTCGTTGCCTCAAAAGCTTTCTTCGCTAGAGGAAAAACGCGATCAACTCACCCGAGAGATCGACAAGCGCCAGGCTTTTATTGCGACTCCGTTCTCTAAAGCAAAGCAACTCGAAGATGCTGAGACAGAGCTCGCGCGCCTGACCAGGCTCGTTGATGAATATGAGGCCAACTACCAGTCTCAACGGTCGAATACTGCTCAGGCTGATCTTGAACACGATCTGAACAATCAACTCCGTTTTAGCGACGGCCACGAGGGGTTCTACACGGGCATGAGCACGTGGCCGGTCTGGGGGGTGGAGGACGCGGAGGCGATTATCACTAACTCTGCCTTAGCTGAGAATCTCAATGTTCCCCCTGTGAGTGCTTCATACGTTGGTGGCGACACATGGAGGGTCGATGTTCATGCGATCATTGGCCCGTTGCCATCGACTCGGGTACTTGCGCTTCAAACCCATCAAGGACATAGCATTCCAACGATTCTTGACCTCAAAGATCTTGAAGAGCGCACAAGCGACCTCGAAACGGTCGACGCTGGGTTGTTCAACGGAGCATTCTTCACACGCGTGAATACCCCTGCGAGTGATGCAGCAAAGGCCGATGATGCTGTACAGGTCATTGAAACGACTACCACGCTAACACGCACTGTTGGCAGTTCTGATGATCGAGTTCCTCGAACATGGAGAGACAGTCCCATCGAATCCTCGACACTGGTGCCATACGGGGTGAACGGAGACTCTGTTGTCCTAGCTACTTATGAGGACGGGTCTAAGTGGACAGTGCTTTCTCCAGACCAACATCAGCAGGTGGCCTTCAGCTCATATTCTCATGCCACTGAGGGAGCAGTCGCTACGGGGACTGGGCACTTCATGTACCGCGAACCAGGACAAGACGAGTGGGATATTAGCGCGAATGCTCGAATTGCTCGGTTTGTCCTTGATGCGCAAACCTTTAGTAGCGACGCTAACTACGTTTCTCGAAGAGAAAAGGCGCTCAACGCCTATTCTGATGACAACATTCAATTCGGGGTTGTTGATCTGACTACGCCCCGCCTAGCGCCAGACGCCGTCGGCGCTACACCGGTCGAAGAAGCTAACGCTTCGAACGTCCGAGTTGGTGGCGAAGATCTATCGAGAGTGGTGCCTTTAATGTGGGCTAATCGCGGAGAAAGCATTTACGGAGCGAAGAACGGGATTGAATCAGTAACGTTCGGTGGCGGTCTATCGTTCGTTTTACTTACCCAAGAACAGCATGACAGTCTGCCTGATGAGCTGAAAACCAGTGAGCCAGCGTACATGGTTGCGAGCAGTTGGCGCGCACCATCAAGCGTGAGCGCCGTTGCGCGCTACTGGTACAAAGAGTATCCACTCAATGCGATTAGTTCTGATACTCCCCTTGGTGGCAACGGGACAGCTGTACTTGGCTATCTCAACCCACGAATTTTCCGCAAAGAGCACTCATATTTGCGCACTCTTCAACGAAACCAACCCGGCTCCTCACCCTCAGCGCGAATCTTGGATATTACTCGTGGGACAGGTGGCAAACACGCGGGAAGCAGCGGACATGTGCCTGCGCCCCCTACGAGTCTGCGCCCCAAAGCCAGCGACGTTAGCCGCAAAACATTGCGCTAATACTCGCTAGGTGGCGTGCCTCCAAAAAAAGAATGTTCCCCATGCGCGATGTGCATGGGGAACATTGTCTTTATCCGAGTTCATAGGATAGGTCGCTGGGTATCGCGACCAGAATGCTTAATGTTGTGTCCCATAGTCGGGAAGAATCTGCGATTCAAAAACTTTCCTCAGCTCATCTGCTGGTAGTTCTACGCTCATTACACGGCAACTGCGGGAGCCGTTTCAGGCAGAGATTGGAAGAGTTCACGGAGTTCTAAGCGCTTGGCGTCAATTAGCGCAACGTCATCGGGGTCGATAGCACGAACCTGGGCGCGCAACGCAATTCCGGCTTGTTTCCAATGTTCTTGTTCTTCCAAAGCCGTAGCTTGACGCTCCCACTCGACATATTGACCACCGATACGGGTAGTCAGTTCCAAGAGGGCGTCGTAGACCATAGGATCGAAAGCCTGCTTCATTTCAATCCCGTGCGTCCCTTTCCCCGTTTTACGTGTCTGGCTTTAGTTTAGTGGCCGGTGGATTGGGTGCGCGAGACGTTGAGCGCGAGAGCGATTGAACTGTCCCCGGAAGTTGGACTGATGTATCCAGTTTTCTTCCAGGGGATTTGTATGCATTCAAGTTCAAATGTTTTGACAAATGAACAAAACATCTTGAACGCCACCCAATTTTTGCCTCCGTCAGCCTCAGGTTTTAACCCCCCTAGACCCCTATGGGGGGGGGGGCGTATATTATCAATTTACGTTTTAGCCGTAGGTTCTGGCTACCTCTAGCGCGGTATCATTTCGGGTAGTATGATGGGTAATATCATAGGTATTATTAGGGGGTGTGGTGGTAGTTCATCCGAACGCTCTTAAGCATGGTTTGACCACGGAGCAGGTGCAGTCAGCTTGGGAGAATTATCTGGTTGGAGCAGTGCGTGTCCCTGGAGAGCTGGAAGTGCGTATTGGTTTGACTCCCGAGGGTAGAGAGGTTGAACTCGTTGGCTCATTGCTTGCTGATGGCAACTGGCTTATCTTCCACGCAATGACCCCACCTACTAAGAAAGTCCGCACCGAGATCGATAAGGCGTTAAGGAGAAGATGATGAGTGAATACAAGCTAGCTAACGGCACCACGATCACTGACGCAGACATCGATGAGCTGTGCAAGGCGTTTGAATCTGAGTCATGGACGGGTCACCTTGAACGTATCCACCACGGCCCGACTGCTATTAGTGACGAGCAACTAGTCACCGTTGCGGTGAAGTTCCCTAAGTCGATGGTCAAGGCCATAGACGACCAGACTAAGAACCGGTCTGACTTCATCCGCAAAGCCGTAGCCGCATCCCTCTAGGAGTGCCCAATCACCGAATTATCTGACTTGGTTAACTGCCGAGTTGGGACACGTGCGGGTTTGGTTTGGTTACCGGCTACGGCCGTGGGTGTTTTGATTGACTCTATGACCGCGAGGATTGTGAGCAAGCTCTACCCTGATGTGCAGATTCTTAATGAGTCTTTCGGGGATACTCGCCCTGACGTTTGGTGCTGACACGGGTGTATCCGATCTTCATGCGATTACCGGTTGCCTTTCGCCCTGTTGTGGGAGGCGCACAGCATTTCGCAGTTGGATTCATCGGTAGCGCCACCATGCGACCATGCGGTCACATGGTCGGCGTCCATCTCTTTCAGCTTGTAAATACGTGTCTTATTACTGTTAGAACCCACGGCGCACAGCGGACAGTTAGAAACCCCCGTAGTCGCTGCTGCCGTCTGACGCTCATAAGCAAGGCGCTTGGTCTTATCATCAAATACTCGAATATCCAGTATCGGTCAATCCCGTACCTCCGCCAGGGCAGCCTCCAGCTCATCAAGGCTTGCAGTTTCAAGTCTGCCAGCGCGCCATTCTTCAACCTTTTGCGTGAGGCCATACTCGTATTCAAGGCGGTCATATTGACCTGCAAGGTCTTGCGGAATGCGTAGTGCTGCGACTGATGTTGCCATAGCCCCTCCCAAGTGTTTACGTGTAATCATCTTAGTTGCTTCCTGCTTCTTGATGAGGTCTCTGGTGATCGTTTTCGTGGAAAGAGTATTGCTTGGAGATTCTCATTATGAGTCGGGCAGCGGGGATGTACGTCCGGTTGAGCGGGTGACTTTTGGTGCCTGTGAGTGAACTGTTTGCGCGCACATTCCACATGTAGGTGACAGTGTTTGACACCTATGTGAAAGTGGGGTTGGGGTCTGATGGACGTCACCATTTATTCAAAGCCGAATTGTCCACAGTGTGAGGCGACGAAGCGGAAGTTTACGAAGGAGGGGGTTGCTTTTAGGGAGGTTGATGTTAGTGAAGATAAGCGTGCGTTTATGAGGGTGCGTGATGAGTGGGGATACCAGCGTGTGCCGGTGATTGAGGTTCGCGGTGAGGGTTTTGATGTGCGGTGGGATGGTTTTAGGCCTGACCGTATGAAAGCAGTGATTGACGAGTTCAACAGGTTGGTGGCGCTCAGCGTTGAAGCTGGGCACGATGTGGACGAGGAGGAGGCGCGGATAGCGGCGTTAGTTGATGGGGTTGTAGAGGCGCTGGTGAACGCGAGCGAGCCACACCAATACGGTTTTGTTGACGATAGTGCACAGCTGTCGGATGGGCGGGTCAACATTCTTTTATCGGGTTTGAACCCACATGATGAGCCATCCTTTAACTGGATATGGAACAACGAGGTGCGGGCGCGCGAGGCGGAAGCGCTTTCCCTCGCCGAGCAGGCGGGAGTTGATGTTGACGCGCTCACGGAGGAGCAGTTCGAGCAGATCGATACTGCGTTAATGGACAATGGTGAGTACGTGTACTTTGATGACCTTATTCGTCACACTGATGCAACGTTGTTGCGTATACCAGTCCAAGGTTTTCCTGGAAGAAGCCTTGAAGACATTTATGACGACATTAAGGCGGCGAGCGACATCAATGCCACCGCTTCGAACGGCCTGGCTGAACGGATAGAAGGTCGCGACCGAGAGTTCTTGTTACCAGCTGTCAGTGAGTATTTGGCTTCAGCTGGTATCGATGTTGAGTTGAACAAATATAAGGTGGCGCACCTGATCGAGGACAGCGCGTTGAGTGAAATACATGAAGGTGTCTATCTTGATGTTGTTTGGCATGGCAAGTTTCAAGAGTTCATTCCAGATAATTTCCACGACAAGACGGTGACGTTTACAGATCCACATGTTGCGCTCGGTAATTCACTGACTGGGGATTGTGGCTACGTTCGGTTGAAAGGCACGATGAGTATGAAGATCGAAAGCCAAAGGACGTTGAAGCGGTGCGGATATCCCGGTGACTGGCATGTGCGCACCGATAAGTGGTTTCCTGAACGAGCACGTGTTGAACGCTTCATTAGTGTGGATGATGAGTTGGAGATGCGTCGTGTGAAACCGGTTGTTGCATGTGGTGTAGAGCGTGATGCGCAGCGTTTTGTCACGATGTTGGAGCAGGGTGCGGGCACTTCGCGCCCTGGTTCGTTTCACCCGGCGGCCGCTCACGTGAGTGGCTTTAAGGTTGCTCAGAGCGTGCGCCCGCAAGCTCGGGGACGCTAACACTCCCGCTACGCAAAGAGGGTCGGACACTATGGTGTTCGACCCTCTTTGTGTTGTGTGTGCGCCTAGGTGTTACTGTTCGGGAACCTCGTTAGTGTTCGATTGTGATATGCGGGTTTGGCGCTTTGAGGTGCGTCGTGTTTTAGGTTTCACGGGCGGGGTCAGTCCGGCTTTATTCAGTTCGTTTTCCTGCCAACCAACCGCTGTCGCTTGCGCCCAGGCGCTCGCATATTCTTCCCTAGCGTGTTCCAAAGCGGCTGCCGCGTAGGCGAGTGTGTCGAGGCTACGGTGCCTGGCCTCAAGACCGGCAGTAAGAGTGTCTTTAATGCGTTGTGCGCGTTCATTCATATCCATGAGCGCCAGTATAGGTGCACGCTCATAGTGCGGGCTAAAAACTCGCGCGAAATAAGGAGGTGCACACTGGGTGCGCACCACTGCAATCACCTGTAAATGCTCACTTGCACATTCACAGAGCCTATCCTTAATCGTAGCTGATTAAGGAGCAAGCTATACAATCTTATGCTAAGATTATGCTTGAAAACGGCGGGCTTGCTCCGCTGGCCGTTTTGGTGTCCCGTTCGGGTCGCTGCGCTGGCTTATTGGTTGGAGGGCGAATGAGTGATTCGCGTGAGCGTCGTTTGCCTCCGGTGCGTAAGGTTTCGAAGGCAACGAACGCAAAGGGAATAAAGACGTTTCGGCTGAATATGCCAGTTGATGATTATCTTTTGTTGCGTGTGAATGCGCGTAAAGCAGGGCGCACGATGACGCGCTATCTGTTGGAGTGTTTGCGTCCACCTGTAACGCAAGTTGATGGCGAGCTCTTACGAGAATTGATGAGTGAATTGTTGAAACTCAATCGTCAGCTGCAGGGTGAGGCGACGAATCTTAATCAGATTGCTCACTGGGCAAATGCTGAGCACGCATTTCCGGGTGAGGCTCATTCGCTTGCTCGCCAGGTGCGTAAGCAAGTGACGAAGGTTGAGCAGCTGTGTTTGCGGATTAGTGATCTTCTATGATGCCTAACATTACTCGTGGCGGTAACACGGTTGGTTTGTTGGCTTATCTTTTGGGTGAGGGGCGGGCGAACGAGCACAAAGATCAGCACATTATTGCTGGTTCAAGTTCGTTGATGTTTCAGTTTGGGAATAGGACTTTAACCCATGAAGAAGCATTGCATGCTGGAGCTCTTTTAGATCTTGATAGGCGTGTTCATGGTACGTCGATGATGGGTAAGCGTACGTCTTGGGATTATGAGAATGAGCAGTATCGTGACGATGGTGAGGGTCCTAATCACGTGTGGCACGTGTCCTTGTCGTTGCGTCCTGATGAGCGTCCTTTGAGTGATGAAACGTGGGCGCATATTGCGACTGATTTTGTTCGTGAGATGGGTTTTGCTGACCCTGATGATCCGAATGATAATCCGTGTAGGTGGGTCGCTGTACGCCACGGTGTGACGAAGAATGGTGGCGATCATATTCATATTGCGCTCAACTTGGTGCGTGAAGATGGTCGTCCTTCACGCACGTGGAATGACTACTCTCGTGCTCAGCACACTGCTAATGTGCTTGAGCATAAGTATGGGTTGGAGATTCTTGATTCGCGCGAGCATGGTCGTGGAAGTAAAGGTATTCAACCGGCTGAGCAAGCGGCTGCGTTGCGTGAGGGTAAAGACTTAACGGATCGTGAAGCTTTAGAAGTTCGCGTGCGTGCAGCGCTTGTTGTTGCAACGACTGAAGCAGAATTTTTGCGCGAGTTGCGTGGTCAAGATGTTATCTTCCGTCCCCGTTTTGCTCGTGGTGATACCACCGCCGTGGTCGGCTATTCTGTTGCGTTGCGTCCCAGGAGTGGCGGTGAGCCAAAGTGGTATGGCGGGTCGAGTCTTGCTTACGATTTGACGTTGCCTCGCATGAGGCAGAACTGGCATGACTACTCTCATACTCGCCGTGAGGCGCTGGAATTATGGCACCATACCGAGCGCGCTACGCCGCCTGATCGCCCGGAGCATGGTGGCAATTATGATCGAGCGATTGCTGATTTGACGGTTGAGACGATTGAACGATTGCGTGCGCTCACCCCTGGAGACAGAGTTGGTTTAGCGAATGTCGCAAGCGATCTAGCAGGCGCGTATGCTGCGCTTGCCTTTGATATGGGCAACACTCACCCCCATATCGCTGCGACTGCGCGCGCGTTTGGGCGTCTTGCTCAACTCAAAGATGACCCTCGTCAACATCGGGTTTCATCACTGGCAGTTCGTAATGGTGTGCGCGCTCTGCGCGCAAGCCGAGCGTTCGGTAAACACAATCGTGGTGTGGCTATTGCTGCGTCCATGATTGAGATTTCTATGGCGCTCAGTGAAGCGGTGCGCTACCAAAAACAACGTGATACTGCGTTGCGTATCATTGGCGAGATTTCGAACGTACAGAGCGCGTGGGATATGCACGACCTGAGTGCTGCCGATGAGTTTCGCACCTACATTGCCGAGCGTCGCTCGCAAGCGACTCAGGGGCGCAAACAGTCGAATGCTGCAGTCTTGGAGCGCCCCGTTATTTTGGAAACTGATGCACCCATTGACACTGTCACGCCCAAGCCAGAGGCTGATGAGGTGAATACTGATGGGGATACCAGACGCATGACGAAGCAAGAGCTCTTAGCGACCAACCGCTTCTTGAGCGTGCTGGGAAGTAAAGGTAAGAGGCAAGGTACGCCCACTCCCCCGCCGATGGGTACACGTCCTCGTCCCCGCCCCCAACCCCCTCAAGGGCGCGCGAGATAAAGAATCGAGAAAGTGCGCAGGTTCGTGGGCGATGACGAGTGCGAAGTGAGTTTTGAATTGAAGGAGGGCAGGAGTTTACATGACTGAGCCACTGATTCGGGGGATTGATCTTTTTTGTGGAGCTGGTGGGCTCTCCCTTGGGCTTCAACAAGCTGGTATCAACATCGTTTTAGGGATTGATAATAATCCGGCATGCAAGTGGGCGTATGAACATAACATTCACGCTCCTTTCCTTGAAGCGTCCGTTCGGGATGTTGAGGCGAAGGATCTCAATAAGGTGTGGGCGGATGCGCGTTACCGGTTGCTCGCAGGTTGTGCGCCGTGTCAGCCGTTTTCTCAGCAACGACGTGGCAGGGACACCAGTGAGGAAGAGGCGTGGGATCTGCTTGATGAGTTTGGTCGTTTGGTTCGTCAGAGTCGACCAGAATTTGTCACGATGGAAAATGTTGCGCCATTGCGTTTTCAGCCTATTTTTGAGCGTTTCCTGCTCACGCTACGCGAGTGCGGGTATTGGGTGGATTACACGGTGCTGAAAGGTGAAAAGCATGGTCTTGCTCAAACACGTCGTCGTCTTGTGCTCGTAGCTTCTACTCTCGGTTCGATTGAGATTCCCGAGGACAGTGGCGTTGAGGCTCCTAGTGTGAATGATGTTCTGCGCGGACTACCTGCTCTTGTCGCTGGGCAGGCAGATCCGCATGATCGTTTGCATTATGCTCGGGCTTTGACTCCGATCAATCTCGCACGTATTCGTGCATCTATTCCTGGGGGAACATGGCGGGACTGGCCTGAAGAGTTGCGTGCACCATGCCATCGCAAGGCCAGCGGAGCATCGTTTCAATCGTTTTACGGAGTAATAGATGGGACGAAGCTAGGACCAACGATCACCACTGAGTTTTATAACTACGGCTCAGGACGTTTTGGGCATCCATCACAGCCACGCACGCTCACTCCACGCGAGGCTGCGCTCTTGCAGGGGTTTCCTCGTGACTTTGAGTTCATTGCTCCATGGGAGAAGCCGAGGCTGGCACGTTTAGGAAAACTCATTGGCAATGCAGTTCCCCCACCATTCGGTAAGCACGTTGGAACGCTTATGATGAGTTGTGTCATCAACGATGAGGCAGCCGAACACTAAAGGATTCACATGAGTACTCCAAACACCAGTTTCTCGTTTGAAATTTCGTTGACGGTACTCAATCACCTCGGACGTCAGCTGTATCGCAATTTCATCACTATTCTTGGTGAAGCTATCTCCAACGCTTGGGATGCTGACGCTGAACACGTCGAGATCACGTACGACCGTAAGTCACAATCAATGTTGATTGTTGATGACGGTGAAGGCATGGATGCTACCGACCTGCAGCATCATTTCTTACGAATCGGTTATTCCAAACGTAAAGACCGCAAGACGACTCGTTCTGCACGCCTTAACAGAGCTTTTATCGGAGCGAAAGGCATCGGCAAGCTGGCATTGTTGTCGTGCGCCGATACGGTAAGCGTTGCGTCGTGCAAAAACGGGTCGACAGTGGTTGGCTGTCTGATCGATAACTCCGTTCTGGACGCTCAAATCACGAATGACGGTAATCCTCATGATGTGCAACTTGGCGCACCCGCTCAGCAAGCGCTTGATGCATTGAGCACGAAACAACACGGGACTGCGCTCTATCTTGAAAACGTTCGAGTACAAAACAACACGTGTGAAACGCTTCGAAGACTCATCGCCCTTTTCTTCACTCACACGATCCGTGATGAGAGTTTTGAGATTCGGTTCAATGACGTTCCAATCACCGTCAATGATCTTGCAGACCTTGCAGAACATACTCAGTTTATATGGGCACAAGACACACCCGATGACCCTTATCTTGCGTTGTGTCCGTCAACAACACGAATGCAGGAGATCGTGTTTGCTCCAGGAGTTCACGGTTTTATCGCGTCTGTTCACAAGCCATCACATCGACAAATTCGAGGCACAGGGGAACACCTAACGGTGGATCTGTACGTGAACGGGCGTTTACGTGAAAAAGATATTCTGCGTCGTTGCCCCGATGCTCGTCTTTTCACGCAGTACCTCTATGGGCAGATCCATTTTGATGAACTTGACGCCACAATTGATGCAGATCCTTTTACGTCGTCACGAGAAGGCGTCGTTGATGGGAACAAGCAGTTTGACACAATGCTTGACGGGCTCACAAAAGCTCTTGGCACGATTGCCTCACAATGGGATTCGTGGAGACGTGAATCGAAGCAGACAGGTGATGCTGAAAATGAGAGTATCCGTCCTGTCGAACGTGCATCTGAAGATCTCGCTCATGCAGTTGAAGATAAGGTCGCTAGGTGGATTGATGACATTTCGCGCAATGTAAACGATCCTCAGATCGCCACAATCGGTAAGAAATGGCTTAACGATGCTGGTCAAGGAAGCACGCAAGCGAGTATCCAGTATCAGTTTCTGTTCACGCTTGAAAATCTCGCTCGCATAGCAATTCGAGAACGCCACCTCCCTTTAACAGGGAAAGCACGCGCGGAGGTGACGCGCGGGAAACGCTCAGAGGAGCAATTGTTTGCCAATGACAAGGTAAAGCCGAGTTTTCGCAGACAGACTGATGATCCCGCCTACATAGGTATTCGATATCTCCTATCTTCATTGAACAGCTACTTTGATGATCCTGATCTGACGGTGATCCCCGATTCCTACAAGATTGACGAGAAAGAGCTTCGAGTCAGCGCATATTTGCGTAACATCGTCATGCACACCTCTGAGCTGAACGACGCAGGTGTTCGCGAGTTCTATCGTCTCCTGCCTATTCTTCTCGAGAAGGCGTTGTCAATCTTCAATGACGATGAGGTAGCCCAGGACTCCCCTCTTGACTCATAGTCGATCATGATATTCACGTGTTCATATGAAAGTCTTGGCGGAGTTCTTCATAGTAGGGCTGGAATGGCAGGTGTTCTTTGTCGGGGGTGCGTACTTCGTGGCGGTCGATACAGCGTTTGAATGTGCCCTCGGGGCTGAAGAGTTCGCGCATCATCGGGTCAGCGATATTGACAAACCATGTGGCTAGGCCACTCATTGTGTCATCTTGGCGGGCTGCTTCCCATGATCGCCATAGAATCTGGATGCGGGTCAGGGCTTCGGGGTGGTCAAACCAGCGTTCGCACCAGAGCGTGGTTGATCGGCCTAGGTCGCGCCTGTAGAGGTAGGACAGGTAGTCCTCGAACCAGGTGGGCGCATCGGAGTAGAGCAGTTCGGGGGTAGCCGTGTCTGCTTCTTCTTGTTCAACTTCTTCAAGGTCATCGTTCATGAGAGGCTCCCAAGGGTTTTATCGGCTACGTCCGGTGGATTGGGTGCGCGGGCGAGGCCGTGGCGTAGCAGATACCGTAGTCTTTTTACCGAAGCGAGCACGCAGGCCTTTGAGGGCTGAGGTGGGGAATGATTCTTTCGCGACGCGCACAGATGTTTGCGTTTGGGCTGTCCCAACGTAGTGTGCTTGCGCTTGGGCTTGACGGGTGGTGGCGTGACTGACTTGTGCTCGCGCGTCGCCAACATCGCGGGTCGCGTCCTGAGCAGCAGCGGTGGCCATATCGGCGCGGGCGCGCATTGCGTCCTTTTCGTCCTGGCTGGCAAGTCCTCGTGACGCTTCTAGGTCGGTTTGTTCGCTCTGGGTGCGTGCGAGGGTTTCTTCATCGCGGGCTACTGATTCCAGGTGAAGCATCTGGTCAAGGTTGGCGTTGGCGTCGTTGGTTTCACGTTGGGCTTGGGCGAGTTGGGCGCGCGTTTCTTCGAGCGTCTGGGCAGATTCAATGACCTGGCTCAGGGTTTCTTTGACTTGACTGGGTAGCGTCGAGTTGTTCAGGCGTTCTTGGAGTTCTGTCTTCTCAGATTCGTCCGTCACGATGCTGAGGTTGCCTGTCAGCTGGCGGGTGAGAGTGTTTTTGATTGTTGCGCTGAGAGCGTCATTAGCCCACGTCTGCTCGATTGAGTCCAGTGTTTGTGTTGCGTGGGCGATGGGTTGAGCGAGCCTGGAGTCAAGGTCGTGGAGTTCTTGACGAATCTCTACGGCGGTTTTGGCTGGCTCAATAACGGTGCGTTTGTCAGCATCGACGAGCACATCATCGGAGACAGTGGTGTGGGCACCGTGCGCGTGAGGCTCGTCGAGGTTGACCTGATATCGCTCATAAACCTCGCGGTGGACTCGCTCGTAGGCTTCATCAATCATGGGGTCGTGGCCACGGTACTTTTCCACGTAGGAGATCATTCGCGCGACGTCATCGTCGCTAGCAGCAGTCCACCAACTCGGTTTTGAAGCGTTCGTAATGTAGCTCTTGGCAGTATCAATTTCCATGCGGTATTGCTGCCAACGAATGTTTGATTCTTGCGATGCACTCATTGCTTCTTGCTGGAGGCGAAATCGTCGCGCTTGGGCAATGTCTTGTGCCAGGCGCATCATTGTTTGCGCTTTCTGGCTGATTTCTTCGAGAACGGTATCGTCTTGCATGAGCTACTCCTAAAGGTGTGGTGGGGTGGATTAACGGTGTTATGCGAGTGCGCGTTTAAGGGACTGTGCGACCGCTTGTTGGTCAGATGTTTTGAACCAGGGGACGAGCTCGATCATGAGTGGGCGCGCGTGTGTGGCGAACAGCCAGGCGCGCCACTCAGGTAGGGCTGCCAACTCATCGACTCTCGCGATAGGGCGTTCCTGGGATTCGACGGCATTCGAGTATGAGGTCACGCCTTGGGTTGTCGAAGTGGAGTGTTGATCGACGTAGTGAACGCCAATCATTTTCGAGAAGTTTTCCAGCGCACTTGTCTCTTTCACGCCTCCTGCGTACAGGGCAATGTTTGAGGCTGACCAGAGCTTGGCCATTCCGGTCTCGCCCCACACGTCAGACCCTTGCGACCAGGACTGCAAGATTGTGACCAGGCAAATGCCTTTTGAGCCAAAGTGTGAGTAGAGCTTGGGAAGATCACGCCAGGGACACACGTTTGCTGCCTCATCGAGGACGACCATCATGGGAAGCGCGAGCCTGCCTCCACGCGCCTCTGCTTGGAATTCTGCTGCAAGGCAGGTGACGGCCGTCAGTGCTGCGACTAACGGAGTGGCTTGGCTTTCGTCTCGTGAGAGCGAGTAGAGGGTTTGGCAGGTGGTGACGAACTCGTGAGGCTTGAACTCGGTTCGCCTGTCGTCTGGTTGCCACCATTGATTAAATGATGGGTCTTCAACCCATTCGAGTCCTTGCCTGGCGCACGCCCACATTCCTCCACGTGTTTCATGGGGAAGATTGATCGCTGATTCCAACGATTTAGCCATGATTGTTAGACCGGCATCGTGGAGAATCTCAACGGGGCGCGTGTCTACTTCTGCTGATGCCCAGGCGTACACGTCACTCATCGTGTATCCGCCTAGGGCTGCTGCTGCGATGAGCTGGCCACGGATACGATCGCCACCACCGTCCCAAAAGGCACTGTAGGTGCCTTTGCCGTCCGTAGACCGTGCTGCGTCTCCCATGATTGCGCTCAGGCGGCTGGCACGGGAAACGATTGACCCGTCGTAGTGGTCTTGATCGCGGACGAACTCTAGTGGGTTCCAAAAGCAGGTGGCCACCTGCTTGCGGATTGATGAGGGGTCGAACACCCATACTGGTTCACGCGTGCGCTCTTTTCGCACGAACATCGTGGCGTCCACGATGTCTCGCTTGTTTGATGTTGCAAGCACGGGGCCACGAGTAGACAAGATGATGGGGACTGCGATTGCAGTGGTTTTACCGGTACGCGGTCCGGCAATGACTGTTGCGACTGCTTCGAAGTCTGCGAAGATTGCTCCGCCGTCTGCGACTGCCCGCCCAATCGGATAGCCTGGCCGGTGGGTAGAGTCGAGCCCGAACTTGTCTGCTTTGGCTCGAACTTTCTTTTCTCTAATGGCTTGGGTCGTTGCTTTCGTGCCCGCCAGGCGTGCAGCTTCGTCGCCTCGTTGCCGAGGTGTACGTGCAACGTAGACTCCTAAGCCGATAGCGAAGGCGAGCGCATAGAAGCTGAGCGTGACCACGGCAAGGACGATGAGACCTCTCCCACTCAGCCCTGTTCCACCTTGGGCGAGTTGGAGGGCGAGAACCACGGGGTTCCATGACCCTTTTCCTTGTCCTAATACGGCAAAGGTAAGGTGAGAAGCTAGGGTGAGAGGAATCGTTATCAGTGCCAGCGCCCCAAGAGCCCAGAGCACATACCGGTCGCCTCTCATGGGTGCCACCGCAGGTTCGTATCATTGACTTCGCGTTCATAGTGCGTCAGGCGCACTTGGGTTGGAATACCTGGTCTGCCACCGACTTTGATGAGGAATTTTCCTTGCCCTGGAGGCGCTGCCACTTCCCCACGTTTAGAGTCCCATGATGGCGGGGATGACCAGCTGGCAACCATTTCACGTTCTTTGCCTGAAAGGCTCATGACTTCTTCGAAGCTCGCGAGGTCTGAGCCTGGTAGTCCTCCCATAATGACTGCTCCGGCGCGCTCGATAAAACCTTTCGCTTTCATGCGATCTTCAGGTAGCGGGAGTGATTCAAGGTCTTTCATGGTGTGGGTAATCATGATGTTGCCAACGCCTTTTGCGCGGTTCAGGCGTGTCAGAGCGTCGATACGATCGACCATTCCGTCGCCTGCTCTCATGACCTGCCAGGCTTCATCCATCACCAGTAGGTATTGGCGTCTGGGTGCTAGTCCGTGCTCGCTCAACGTGTGGGCGAGATCGACCTGGGCGAAACCGTATGACCAGCACACCAAAAGGGTTGCAGCCTTCAAACCAGTGTCGAGGTCATTCATGGAGGAAATATCAAAGACGACGCTACGGTCCAGACGCATCGCGGTTGTGGTCTTTCGACCAAACACTTCTCCGAATACTCCCGAAGACAGGGTCATCAAAGAGATTTCAATATCTTCAGTTACCTGCCGATAACGACTCATGTCCCCGCGATCCATTGCGACTTCCCGTATTTCGTCGGGAGCCTCGCGGATCACATCGAGAACGTCAGAAATAACGATCTGACTCTCCGATCGGTCATTCAACACACTCAGCGCACGCGAGACGATCAAGTGGTCGCGTTCAGAAGGGCGGCTACGGCGCACAAGCTGGACGAGCCCCATGAGCAGGTCAAGCTGACGCGCCTTTGCTTCCGACATGAGGCTAGTCGCCACATTCTTAGGTAGCTGGGCGCACGCGTGACGCACACTCGTCAGGTCGAGTGGGTTCAAGGCTCCATATCCGTGGCCAACGGAAATCACCTGCCCGCCTAGGGCTGCGATCAGGCTGACGTGGTCAGGCTTTAAATCTCCGAGCACCATCGTGTGTGTTCCGAATGCTTCTAGGCCAGTAATCATTCTGCGCACGATCGTGGACTTGCCAAGACCAGGCAGACCAAGAACGAAAGCGCTCGGGTTAGAGATCAGCGAGGCGCGCTGAAACCAGCTGATGGGGTCAAAGCACACGGTTGACCCCGATAACAGGTTTGTTCCTAGCGGGACGCCGATCATCGGTGCGCCAGCTCCAATGCCAAACGGCCAGAGGCCACACACTTGCATACTGGTTCCACGCCATTCAGGGTGGACGGGCATACGCGCCCACGCGCCTCCGCCAGGCATGGTAAAGCCAAGCCGTGAGGGGGTAGGAGTCGTAGTGCGTGCGGGTTTCTTTGAGGTTCGCTTGCCCATCACATCTTCCCTGCCATCATCGACGCAACAGCTGCGTGTTGGACGGGAATGAGCCCCAGTGGCAAAGAGATCGCAAACCCCGCGTCTTGGGCTCCGTAGACAGGGCGGATACGCAAACGCGACGAAGCAGCCAGGCCGGTCACGGTTGATCGAATCTGGTCAAGTTCTGCCCTCGATGTTCCCGTTGCGCTGACCACCACACCGAAGTTCACCAAGCCTGCGCCCGAGGCTTCTTCTTGCGCGGTCTTTTGTGCCTGAGCAATCTCAATCTGCGCACGCGCAGTGGGGCGCGACTGGTTGTTCGCGCGAGCCAAAGCTTGGTTCAAATCTGCTTCGGCAACATCAGCGGTTTTCGACACGTCGACAGGCCGATACATGAGCGCGACCCGCTTGCGAGTAATCCTCGCGTGGGGTGCGAGCAACGCATTTAAGACATGCGATTGGACAATACCTTTGGGCGCGCCCGTCATCGCCCAGGTGACGGACACTCCCGAATCGTGCGTGTAGTAGTCCCATTGAGCTTCAGCTCCGATCGGTCCGACATCGTTCCACTCTAGGTCAATGGATTGTCCGCGTACTGCTGCTTCATCAAAGAGTTCGCCAGCAGCCGGGTCGTAGGAGGTTCGAACGAATTGTGCAAGGTCAAAAAGGCTACAGGGGTGGACAACGCCTGCGCCCGTGCCCGCGAGGTTGCCAGTCAGGTTGGCAAGGCGGGTCTGCATCTGGCGACCGAACTCATCTCGCGTGCGCCCGGCTTTGCGGTAGGTCAGTGTGATGAATACTCTCAGGTTTGCTGACCCCGTCGGGTAGGCGATCTGCACTTCATTCATCACCTCGCGAGCAAGATCTGGAGCATCATCTTTCATGCGCGTTTGGATTTCTTGACGCAGACGACTACCAGTATCAGGGGCTGAGTCGATGACGACTTGCGCGCCCGCAAGGTCTGCTTCTTGGCCGAGTGTGGCCAGCCAGAAGCCGAAGCGTGACACCCACGTATCAATGGTTTCTTCATCGACCAACGCCTGCCCGTCCGGTGAGGCGTGGAAAACGAGTGCGAACGTTGAGCGTGATTCGACGACGACGAACGTACGCATCAGGGAGTCTTGATACTCCATTGCACGCAACTGGCTAGCGATGCCCGGTAGCTGGCAGGAGCCCAGAGGGGTTTTGCCTGTTGTTCCCGCGCGGTAGATGTTGGTTTTCTTTCGACGGGCTTTCATGAACATCATGCGTTCTCCAATCCGATCGACGATGGTCAGCCCGTCTCGGTCGCGGGTCATCAGGCCGAGCATGACTAGGCCAAAGAATGCTGCGACCGCGACTGCATACAGCGGGCCGATAATTGTTTGAGTCAGGAATGTGGCCACGAGGCCAACGAAGAGGGTGACTGTTGCAGCACCAGACAGCTTCCCTAGACCAGCGGAGGCTGGCTTACGCCAATTACCGTAGGTACGCGGCCCTTTAACTGGGGTTTGAACGCTAGGGGTACTCATGATTGGCCTCCATCAGTGGCTGAATCTGCAGCGCCTTGCGCCATTGAGGCAGCAGTTTGAGCGACGGCACCTGCTGCGAGAACAACTGGGGCTGCGGGCCCTGCAGCTGCTGCAGCGCCACCACTTGCAGCAGCGCCTCCGGCGCTTCCAGCTGCTCCAGCAGATGCACTCGCACCCGTTGAAGCACCTGCGCCGACTTGTCCGCCAGCGCTCGACGCGCCACCGCTACTACCAGCGCTTCCAGTTGCCCCAGCAGCTCCGGACGGTGAGGCTCCTTGGGAGCCACCAGACGCGCCTCGCGCGCCTCCCCCACCAGAACCAGACGCGACCTTCATCGCTGCCATGCCACCGACTGCGGCAGCAGCACCTCCCCCGCCTCCAGAGCCAAGCGAAGCGGTTGAGGGAACGATGAATTTCACGAGCGCTGGCAGGGCTACCATCGACATTCCGATGAGCAAAAGACCTTGAATGAAGTTCAACATTCCATCAGCGGTATCTGACGTGTCTGGCTTCATCATTTTTAATCCCAACGCGAAAATGATCGCCACGGCGGGCTTGTAGAGGAGGAATGCTGCAATCCACCCCGTGAGTTTGGAGAACCACTGGCGTCCCCAGTCAGTATTCGTAGCTGCTGCGCTCAAAGGCCAGAGTCCAACCATGAGGATGAGGAACGGCTGGCGAATCATAAAGAGAACGACTTGAATGGCTCCGGCGATGATGGCGAGCAAACCGAAAAGGATCGCCATGAGAATGCCTGAGTGCCTGCTGAACGGGTTGAGTGCGAATAATGCGATGAGGTTGTCGTTGAAGCTACCAGCTGTTGCCTCGTCAAGCATCCACGCTGACCATTCATCTGAGGCTTGGGACAGGGTTGCAACAAGGGTCACGCCTCCCGCCGAAATCAGAATGAGGCGAATCAGCATCGCGAGAATATCTTTGAGTGGTTCTGCTTTACGTTGCCACATCAGCATCATCCCACCGATCATCACAGAGACGACCGCAAGGAGGGCTGTCAGATACTCTGTCTGACCGGCGAGCCATTGCGCGTTCGACTGGTGTTCGCTCGTAAAAGACGGAGGCGAAATCACCATGTCGCCCACCAGGACGAGCATCTTTTCAAGACCTTGGGATATTCCGTCGAACAGAGCACGCAAAATGCCGGTCTTTGCTTTACAGGCCAGGTCGATAAACCCACAGTCCTCAAGGCCAATGTCTGAGTTGTCCACCATTGGTAGCAGTGGCATCGTCATAGTCGCACGAGTCCTTTACTGCCCAGGCCGGAGATCCCAGGCGGTAAACCCGTTCGGAATCTTCGCATTCGCGTCACGCATATCAATGTCGCTTCCTTGTGCGACCGGAACGATCTTCCAATCGTTGTCAGTCCACACCAGGCGGTTCCACAGCTCGATAGAAGCCCACCTGTCTGGCAGACCAAGAGCAACGCCGATCTCATATTCATTCTTTGAAATCGGTTGGATTAAAAACCCGTTCACTGACGAGCTGGCATAGCGAGGACTCGGGGACGCTTTTGCGCGCTCGATCATTGCGTCCGCGTCAGCGCCTGGAACCAGCAGAGCCTCCAGCACGTCCGGTATATCCGTGCCACCTGAGGCTAAAAGCAGGCTGTAGTTCACCGCTGCAGTCAGAGCACCTGTTGGGGAATGAGCATATGTGGTGGGGAATGGTTCAAGAGAGCACGGTCCGGCGTTTGTCACCGCTAAAGTCACGCGCGACCTGGTGACGAAAGGCGTTACTTCAAGCGTCGAATCAGGGATGAGTTCAGATTCAGTAAGCCACGAGCAGGCATCATCATACGAGCCAGCTTCTGGAGGCGAATCAGTAGATCCGCTCGGCACACTCATTGGAACAGACGACGCGCTCTGAGCAGTCTGGGTGGCATCACTCTTATGGTTGATCGCGTAAAAGGAGGTGCCTGCGATTCCGACAATCAACAAGCCCAGAACCATAAAGCGTCCCACGCGCGCGTATAGAGGCTTTGTATCGGATTCGCCCGTCACGTTAGCGTCATGTTTCTTCATCGTCAGATACTCAAGAACGTGCCAACGATCGCGCCAGCGGAAGAGACGATAATCAGGCCTGCGATTACCCAGCCCAGCGAGCTGGCTGCTTCCATGCCCTCGCCACGACGGTTTTTGATTGCCATCATGCCACCAACGATGATGAGGCCGAGCACGCCCATGATCGAGGCAATCCAGGCAACCCACTTGACCACGGTGAGCAAAGAATCTGCACCCGGAGGAGCAGCAGGAGTCGTGTCCACGAGCGGAAGAAGCGCGCTCAGGGCGTGCAGCGCAGTGTTCATAATCAGTGTTTCCTTTCAACGGTGAGCTCTGATAGCTCAGTGATGGTGTGAGCAAATGTGCGTGGGAACCTAGAGGGTGTTTCGCCCACGCGAAGCGCACTCGAAAACTCCAGCGTCCATACGCGCGGGAAAGCGCCTCGCACAAGACGGCAGGCTTCAGCCAACGGGCGTGGCAAGCGTTTACCTGGGGCATCAGCGACAAGGACACACCCGAGAACATGGATGCCACTAACAGCGCCAGAGAAAACTTCCGCAGCAGCGCGCCTGGCTGCGTGCAAGCCACTCATGTGGGTTCTGGCAACGCAGATGACCGTATTAGCGTCAGGAAACGACGTAGGCCACACGTGCCCGCAATCAACAAGGCCGGTCAGGTTCGCCAACGTGGTCGTACCCGCCCCACCATGCAAACCAACAACACCCACACGCCCCAAAGGCTCACAATAATGGGACTCCAACAACGCCGTTTCGGGCACAGGAACACCCGCTTGCACTCCCCAAGAAGAAACCGCAACCGAATGAGGGCACGCCGGGGCAACCTCAGCCTCTTGGTGGCTATCCTCATCTGGGGTCGCCCACGGGTTAAACGGTTCACTCATTTTGACCGGCTTCTCCAATGCGAAAAAAATTGCAGTGTCTCTCTGCTGTGAATGTGCGCCACGTGCGCACTTAGCTCACATTCGAGACGCAACACTTTCAACCACAAAGGCAGGAAACCGTGAGTTGGCCACACATCAGCGTCGAAATCGACCAATCACACACGATTAAGACAATCATCAGCGGACTCACCACCTACCTGGAAGCCCCCACGCTCGCTGAAGCACGCCAGAAAGCCAGCGCCTATATCGGCCAATACGCAACAAAACTGGGGCGCACACTGACAGTGAAAGTGAGTGACCCTGAAGGAAAATGGACAATCAAAGTCGCACCCGACGGGACAGTCAGTGGCCTACCTACAGTCAAACGATCATTCTTCGCTCGTAAAAGGAGCCGTCATGCGCGGTGAACCTCGCACAATCGACACCACTGAAGCAACCCTGTATGCACTCACTCCAGGCTCACTGCCCCCTGGATACAGCAGCGAAGCAACCTACTATGCGACCTGGCAGGCAGTCGAAGAAGCACTCGCAGGAGCATCAGAGAACATGACACTCTGGAGTGCGCGCGTACTCTCAACAACCACGACAACCAACTGGGAGAAAACCGAGCTTACGCGCTAACAGCTTTACTCTCACCGCCTCGCAGTCCTTGTTCAAACGCCCAGTTTTCGATCGTGGCAAGCCACTTGTCCTCATGAGGTTCAACCCCCGTCCCCCCACGCACAATGCGCAGAACAAACGACGAGTCCACCCCACCGCGCCTTGTCCCACAAATAAGGGACATCCACGCTGAGATCACATGCGGTGGAAGTGCGAGCGAGGCAAGATACTCATCAGAGCGAGCCACTTTGATTTGGCGTGACCTATCCGTGGTCGCTGCGATCTCAACCATGCGCCTCGTCGCCTGCCAGGCCAGGCCTTGCCCCACCCCGCGCGCAACCAGCTCAGCGATCAGATGATGATGTCCCCGCGAAAACAGTTCAGTCAGATCAACAAAAGACACCTGGTCAACAGGACGCACGTCATCGGTGCCCACTGCTCGAAAATCGCTGTGTTCACCGATCGTGTCTACCGCAAGCTCACGCAGGAACATCTCGTCCGCGTGACCCACTTGCCTGACCACAATCGAAACCGCTAAACCCCACGGGTTCGATTCAGCCGACAACACCTGCTGCGTATGCTCTCTGAGCACGCTCCACAACCGAGAAATCAGATCTTGGCGCGCCTCCACGCTCGACATATGCGAACGCCTACGCACAATCCACCCCAGCCGAGCATCAACCTCAACCTCACAGGCAACAGCAAGAGCACGAGACGCGTTATCCCCCCACCCTGACTTCACACACGCCTCAAGGAGTGCAAGCAAGCCCCTGGCAGACAAAGGGTCAATCCCAATACCAGCATTACCGTCTTTACCGGCAAATCCGGTAAAGACGGCATTGCCGGTATTGTCGGCAGACTCATCAGTGTTCAACGTGGACGTCGATACGCTGTTCACGACAGGAACTCGGGTCAGAGCAAGCCTGGCAACGATGTGTTGCGCGATCTGAATCTGGCGCGCCCCCAGCTCACTCGCCCCTCGAACAGGCTCATCACACACGCACACCGATTCGCCAATCAGGTTCGCGACGCACTCGCGCGCAGCCTGCGGACTCATCATCGCCTGTTCGCCAAGCTCACCGTAGGTGATAATCACACCCCCGCTTTGGTCAGCGTGCCAGACCAAGCGAGCTAAAACCATCGCTTCGCTAGGCGTTGCGAGCCTCAGATTCAACGCACCCAAGGAGGCGTACATCACGGCCGTCATGCGCGCTTTTCCTGCTCGTCATACCAGGCTTGAGCCATGTCCCGCACTCGGTCAAACAGGCCAGGGTCATCATCGTAACCGCGCTGGGCAATCGCATTGACGCGCTTGAAAACTTCCCAGTCGAGGGCTAGGCGTTGTGAGGCAACATCTTCGAGGAAAACACGCTTTTCGCGCTTGGCCTCGGCGCGCCTTGCGCTGGCACTTGGAGGCTTTCCAACAGCGAGAACATCACGCACCCTAGCAATCAGAAAACCCGTTGGATTGCGAACATCCGACAACGGGGGCAAGGGGTTCGAAGCCAGCACATCGCGCAGGCCACTGGGAGTCCACCCGCTTCCAGCACACGCGTTTTCCGCAAGAGTCTGAAGCTGACGCACGCCAGCGCCAGAGAGCCAGTCAAGCCACGATTCAGGCAAGACCGTCGCTAAAAACGCCCAATCCGCGCCACCCGAATCCAACACCCTCAAGGGCGGTGGCAGGCACTCCGCATCCGCCTCCACCAACGGCGAATCAATCACCTCGACGTCCAC